>JAUCGN010000093.1 GCA_030378125.1 Thiotrichales bacterium HSG1
ATCCTACCCCAATTCAAAGCGGATCAATTCCTAATGTATTAGAAGGCCGTGATGTAATTGCTTCCGCTAATACTGGTACTGGTAAAACTGCAGCTTTCGTATTACCAATGTTACATCGTTTAGCAAAAAAGCGGCGTCATAAGAAACAACGTGGCCAACCATCAGTATTGATATTGACCCCAACTAGAGAGTTAGCTAATCAAGTTACTCAAGCTATTCGTAATTATGGTAAAAACATCCGAATTTTTAGTGTAAGTTTGGTAGGTGGTATGCCTTACGGACCACAATTGAGAAGTTTATCTAAACCGATTGATATTGTAGTCGCAACTCCAGGTAGATTAATTGATCATATTGAAAACCGTAATATTGATTTATCCGGTATTGATATGTTAGTTCTTGATGAAGCTGATCGTATGTTAGATATGGGTTTTGTTGATGAAGTAAGCAAAATTGCCAAATATACTCCCAAAGAACGACAAACTTTACTATTTACTGCAACTTGGGACGGTAGAATGGCTAATTTAGCTAAAAATATGCTAAACGATCCACAACGAATCGCGATGGATGAAAAGCCAACCCAAGAAAACATTGAACAAAGGTTACATGTTGTTGATGATGTGGAACATAAAAACCGATTGTTACAACATCTGCTTGATGATGATGATTTAACCCAAGCCATTATCTTTTCGGCCACTAAGCTTGGAGCAGATATATTGGCTCGAGACTTAAAGGCACAAGGACACTCTGCTGCTGCTTTACATGGTGATATGAAACAAGCGGCTCGCAATCGTACTCTACGAAATATGCGTATGGGTAAATTACGTTTGCTTGTTGCGACTGACGTAGCGGCTCGTGGAATTGATATGACTAATGTTAGTCATGTAATAAACTTTGACATACCAAGGTTTGCCGAAGATTATGTACATAGAATTGGTCGTACTGGTCGGGCTGGTGCTAACGGCACTGCAATTTCGTTTGCATTACCAAGTGATTTATTGCATTTAGAGCGAATAGAACGTTATACTGGACAACGAGTTCCACGCCTAATTGTTCCTGGCCTAGAACCTACGCGTTCATTAGAACGTAAAAAGAAAAAACGTAAGTATAATAGCAAAGGCTATTCAAAATCTGGCCGAAATAATTATAACGATCCAAAACGTAAAACTAGTGGTCGTCATTTAAATCAACCGCCAGCACATCGTAGACGACAAAGAGCCGCAAATAGAAAAACTACTGCTCAATAAAAGGTTTAAGAGGCTAGAAATATGGATGCTGTTATTACTTTTGGGAAGGGCATGGAAGTTAATGCTCAATTCAAAAATTTTACTGTGAACACTGATCAGACTAAAAAAGCTGGTGGACAAGAAGCTTTTCCAGACCCTTTTTCTTATTTTTTGAGTAGCTTGGGTGCTTGTGCCGGCTATTTCATCTTACGCTTTTGTCAGTCACGTAATATTTCTACCGAAGGAATTAAATTACACCAATCTAATGACTGGATTGCAGGAAGAGTCGAAAATATACACATTGAAATTGAGTTACCAGCTTCTTTTCCAGAAAAGTACGCTACTGCTCTGATTCGTGCTACAAATGAGTGTACTGTAAAAAAGACTTTGCTGAACCCACCACAGATTGAAGTAACAATAAGGTAATTCTTTAATTAATTAGAAACTTCCCCATCTTTTGTCCACTATAGTAATAGTCTTAAAATAGGTAGTGATAAATTTTTTAAAACATATAGTTTTTTAAAATGTCACTACTTTTCTTAGAACTTAAAATGATGTTGGAAACAAAGATAAATTTTGTAGTTTTAATTAAGAATTAAGAATTAAATACTGTTTTTTAATAAGGGAATAAATGAGTGACTCAACGTAACATAATTAAAGCAAAAACATTTACTAATGATTCTGTTAAATCCTTAAATAGTAATAAACCTTTGCCAGGATGGATGGTATTTGCCAGAGAAGTTCTTCGTAATCCTAAAGCTATGGGAACCGCTTGCGAAAGTTCACCAAGACTTGCGAAAGCGATAGCAAACTTTGTCCCGGTTGACAAACCCGGCTATGTATTAGAACTAGGTGGTGGAACCGGAATAGTTACAGAAGCGCTATTACAGCGTGGTATTGCCCCAGAAAATTTAATATCAGTAGAGTTATCTCCTTCTTTTGCTGATTATTTACAACATAAATTTCCTCAGGTAAGAATTATTAATGGTGATGCTTTGCACTTAAAAGATTTATTAGGTGAAGATAGTGAACGGGTTCATACTATAGTCTGCGGCTTACCATTCCGTACCTTACCGCATGTACAAGTGCATGGTATAGTGAAACAAGTTGATGATATAACTTCAAATAATTCTGGTATTTATATTCAATTTACTTATGATTTAAGCGGTAAAGCTCCATTTTTACCTCATCATTTTAAACGTATAAATCACAAGATAATATGGCGAAATATACCTCCAGCCCGGATTAATGTTTATAATTCTGAACGGTAAACAATCATACCTCCCATAAAATGTCCTCATTAATACGAGGTGGGAGGTTAATTCAATCAAGAGTTACTTCCTTTTTTTAACCCCTATAGCTCCTTTAAAGTTACCACCTTTAGCACCTTTAATTTTAGCTCCAGTCAAGTTGGCCCCTTTAAATTTTGCTCCTCTCAATCTAGCATATCTCAAATCAGCACCACGCAAATTGGCACCACGCAAGTTAGCACCACTCAAATTTGCTCCTCTCATTTTGGCAAAACGTAAATTGGCTCGACGCAAATCAGCTCTGCTCAAATTGGCATTTCTCATATCTGCACTTCGTAATTTTGCCCCTCTTAATCTTGCTCTAGAAAGATTAGCTCCACGCAATCTTGCCCGCACTAATTTTGAATAATTTAATTTAGCTCTAGACAGGTTACAACGATTACATTTTTTGGTTTTTTTTAATTTTTTGAGATGACTTCTATTAACTGCAGAAGTTAAATCATGCCCTAAAAGACCTACCATAAAGGGTATAATTAATAAAATGAAGATTTTTTTCATGATGATTCTCCTTAAATTTAATTCTTAATCATGAAATCCAAATTAAAATATACTTTTAATTAAGAATTATAAATAGTTTAACCAGTTTTTCTCATTATCGCCAAATACCAAAAAATGAGGATTAAGTAATGAATCTTTAGTATTGTATAGTAATGGTTTCAGTTCTAAATCAGTTAGATAACCACCTGCTTGTTCAACTATGCAATGGGCTGCTGCAGTATCCCATTCTGAGGTTAAACCAAAACGTGGATAGACATCTGCTTTACCCTCTGCAACTAGGCAAATTTTTAGGGAACTTCCAATACTAATTAGGTCAGTTTTGACATCCAATTTAGCAATAAATTTTTGCAAAGATTCACCAGCATGCGAACGACTACCGGCGATAATTAGATTATTTTTGGGACGATGGCGTACTTCAATAAGTTCTGGTGATTGCTCTGGTAAGCATTTGTACGCACCATTATTTAATGCTGCAAAATAACTAATACCAGTTACTGGCACATAAACAACCCCCATCACTGGCTTATGATCATCAATTAAAGCAATATTTACCGTAAATTCCCCATTACGCTTCACGAATTCACGCGTACCATCAAGTGGATCTACTAACCAATAACGTTTCCAGCTAGAACGTTCCTGAAAAGGAATCTTAGCTGATTCTTCTGACAGTATCGGCCAATTAGGAGTTATTTTTTGTAGACCTTCTATAATAGCATTATGGGCAGCCATATCGGCCATAGTTAGTGGTGATTTATCAGGTTTTTGCTCTACTTCAAATTTGGTTGCATATACTTTCATAATATGCTCTCCAGCTAATATTGCAACCTGATTAACATCATCAAGTAGTTTTTTTAACTCATCAACACTTAACATTTGTGACTAACTCCATTTCTAATAATATTGTAAATTATTTCTGTCAATAAATAAAATAAGATTTTGTAACATTTTTAGGATTTATGCATTGACAACTCTCAAAAGATATTATTTTCTGAGAATAAGGTTAAAATCATCGCCTTTTTAGATGAACAAATTTTATTATCTATATTGGTACCTTAGCCATAAGCCCCAATAAAAAATATGTAAATAACTTTAGTACAGGACATTTTTTTATCAGAATTTAAGGATTTTTTATACTTAATATAATTTACAAAGATTTGATCCCAAAAATTCTTTAATTTTGTAAATTTTGATTTTGACAATTAAAAATCATTTAAATTAATAAGTTATAAAAAAATATCAGGTACAAAGTGTAAATAGTTAAAAAGATGGTTGTGTTAAAATTGAATTTCCAAATAAATAATTGAAAAACAACTATCAATGGAAATTATAAACCTTTTAACCTGTATAAGTCCAGTACTTGATTATACAAATATTAATAGATTATCAATCATAGCAGAAATGATATTGTCAACGAGTAGTCGTATTACAATGTTGGAAGTCTCTCATTGGACAGAGAAAGGTGGTTAATCCTGATTAAGATATTAAAAAGCAACTAATTGTATATTTAGATAACAAAATTATTAAATTCTAGAAAAGATTATATTGCACTGACTCTATAAATTTGACTTTTCCAACAACCATTTACTCAGTAAAAGTAAAGTGCGTGTATAACGTGGTGAACGCAACATATCACATATTTTAACATGGGAATCAGTTTGTTCAATAACCAATTTTTGCCTTAGTTCCACCGTTGAATTATGTGATGTAACTAACTGTAAATTCATGGCAAACATACCCCAATCTCTGGCTACAGTTAACCCATCATCCATCCATCTAATTTCCTCCAGTAATATATCATAAAACTGTTTAGGAACCAGATATTTATATAAATTTAAACAAGATAATAAACGATGTAAAGCTAATTGCATTTGGTGTATAGCTTCACTATCATCGCTGCATAAAACCACATTTTCATTGATTTGCAAATGTTGCAGACAATGCCAAACAATATGAATGAATACCTGTTCAGTTGTCATAGCAGAATCAAACTGAATTGGCTCAGCCTGACAAAACTTTAATTTTTGCGGTTTACATAGCTCATAACCAAGTGCTGCCTTGCTTTTATTCTCAATAGTAAAAGGAATGTCATCCAACAAAATTAAGGCAAGCTCATATAAACTCAGTGTAGAACCTGATTTAAGCTCTAACTCTATCTCATTGATCGGTGTACTCTTATCAGCATGTGTAACTTCACCTTGATCAAGTGCAACCTCAATCGTGCTGTCATTTATACTAATTAACCAAGTTATACGATTAAAATTAGTAACAAATATAGGTCGAATAGTGTCGAAATTATCAGGCAAATATGGCAAAGCATCAGTTGGAATCTGATCATATTCAGGGGTATCACTACTTATATTAGTTTCCCACTCTTGACGTGTGTGCAAACCTCCCACACCTGTCCCAGCAGTTTTTAAAGTCTGAATTTTCTTATCACCAATATGGCGAATTCTAAAACCAACTTTATTGCGTAACAGATCATGTTCCACAGTGTCGAAGTAAACATTATATAGCGACTGCATATCCATGTTCTGCTGCAATAAAGAGTGTTTTTTAACCTTATCAACATGTTCAGGGTTTAATAATAATTTTAATTCTGTTTCAATCATTATTAATGCCACCCATACACACATATTTCATTTCCAAAAAATCATCAATTCCATATTTAGAACCTTCTCTTCCAATACCAGATTCTTTGATACCACCAAATGGTGCTACTTCAGTAGAAATAACCCCTTCGTTGACTCCAACCATGCCATATTCCAAAGCTTCAGCAACTCGCCAAGCTCGACCTAAATCCTTGGTATAAAAATAAGAAGCTAATCCAAAAGGAGTATCATTAGCTAATTCAATCGCTTCTGCTTCAGTTTTAAAACGAAATAAGGGAGCAACTGGGCCAAAGGTTTCCTCAGTAGCAATTTGCATCGCTGAAGTAACATTAGTTAAAATAGTTGGCTCAAAAAAAGTACCACCCAAGCTATGTCTTTTACCGCCATAAGTTATTTTTGCTCCCTGAGACACCGCATTAGTTATATGTTGTTCAACTTTTTCCACTGCTGTCATGTTAATTAACGGGCCTTGCTGAGTATCACCTTGCAAACCGTCGCCAACCTTCAAGTTTTTAACCGTATCTGCTAGTTTAGAAGCAAATTCATCATAGACACTATCTTGCACCAGTAAACGATTAGCACAAACACAAGTTTGACCAGTATTACGATATTTAGATGCAACAGTTCCAGCGACTGCTCTGTCCAAATCAGCATCATCAAACACAATAAATGGAGCGTTACCACCTAATTCCATAGAAACTTTTTTTACTGTTTGGGAACATTGTTGCATTAGCTGTTTACCAATCTCTGTGGAACCGGTGAAAGATAGCTTTTTAACCAATGGATTAGTAGCTAATTCAGTACCAATAGCACTGGCGTTACCAGTTACAACATTAATTACACCTTTAGGAATACCAGCTTGTTCAGCTAATGCAACCAATGCTAAAGCAGAAAAAGGAGTATTTTTAGCTGGTTTTATTACCATTGTGCAACCAACAGCCAAAGCGGGTGCGCATTTGCGAGTTATCATGGCGTTGGGAAAGTTCCATGGAGTGATTGCGGCTACTACTCCAATTGGTTGTTTAAGAACTACAATGCGTCTACCCGGCAAAGGTTCTGGAATTGTGTCGCCGTAAACACGTTTAGCTTCTTCAGCAAACCATTCAATAAAAGAAGCGCCATAAGCAATTTCTCCCATTGATTCGGCTAATGGTTTTCCCTGTTCAGCAG
>JAUCGN010000094.1 GCA_030378125.1 Thiotrichales bacterium HSG1
TCATTTAAAACGTCTCCTAACAATTTTATGGTAAGTGAAAATTATTTAACATAGTAGAATTACGATTGAAACATTCAAGTATAGTTTTTTTAAAATTTTACTTTGATATACTCGAACAAAAAACATAATCAGTTGATTGTAAACTCATTAAAATATGGCAATTGCTCTCTCAAATTAAGAAAAAATAGAGGTTAAAGGAGAAATAACCTTTTTTACAAATTGGAAAATAGATAAACTTTGGCGTTTATTTTGTGTTAAAAACAGAAGAACATAAATCTTAGCACCATAATAGAATGAAAACCATTACTGAATTTACGAAAATATTCAATATCCGATTAAAGTTTCATGTTCATATTGGAAACTATTTTTACTTCATTGTCAAGAGAATACCGGTTCAAAGTAAAAATATTCTTTGTATAACAAAATATTAATTACCAAACAAAGTTTTCATAATTAACAGTAGTTTGACTATTTTTTAAATTTAAAAATCTGAATTAAATCAAATTTAGGTTTTTAGCTAAGTTATATCTGATTATAGGATATGTTAGGTTATAAATACAACATTATCTTCAGGATGTGGATGACATTATTTCAAAACTATCAGAACTCTGGCAAGTTGGTGTGAGGCATTGACTGGTTGGTTTGGTCAGTTGACTGTGATAAGAAATTGGTTGATAATCATATTTTTTTAACAGGTATAGGACTTACGTATTGACAACTTCTAAAAAATAATATTTCAATAAACTTATATAGTTATGAAATATATTTGATTTCTCATAATTTCTGTAACAATCCTTTCGGACAGTTTTAAAAGTTATAAAATTACGGTAGTCCTGCAATGTATAGTGATAAAACTATTAATTACTTGATATTTAACAGCTTTTTAGAACGAATACTATTCTGTGCAGGACTACCCATAATATTATGATCTTGTCAATGCGTAAGTCCTAACTGTGTTAAAATTTTAAGAATATTTTGTTGACTTAATGGGTTCCTAATGATTATAATGGTACGATCTTCACTTAGAGTTTATTATTTATGAAAATATTTTATATTTTATTACTTATATGTGTTGGTTATAGTTGTGCTGAAACAACAAAAACAACAAAATATTTGCCAGATACAAAAAATGAAATGGTAAACAATAATAGTGTTGGATGTCAAAATTCTACAAACCAATGTTTAAACGGAAAAGGAATTTATATATATCGTGATGGTAGACGCTATGAAGGAAATTTTAAAAATGGACATAGACATGGTAAAGGAATTTTAACTTATTCGAGTGGTGCATATTATAATGGAGATTTTAAAGAAGGGAAAAAACAAGGACGGGGAATTTATGTAGAGGTAAATAATGATCGCTATGAAGGAGAATGGGAGAACAATAAAAAGCATGGAAAAGGAAAATTAACCTATGCTGGTGGTAGTTATTATGATGGTATGTTCCAAAATGATAAGAAACATGGTAAGGGAAAACAAGTTTATTCTATGCAGGGTTATTACGAAGGAGATTTTCAAAATGGAAAAAGACATGGAACAGGAGTTTATAAATGGCCGAGTGGCAATTATTATGAAGGAGAATTCAAAAATGGAAATAGGCACGGAAAAGGAACTTTTTCATTTTCAGATGGTGGGTATCGCAATGGATACTGGGAAAATGATAGAATCTTGATAAGAAAGCGACAAGAAGATTGGAGTGAAACTGATAGAACTGAATTTAGAATAATTTTTAATTCTATTTTGAATAAAGGGTAGTATGAAAATGTAATAGTTTTAGGGTAAAGCATGAAAAATATAAAACAACAAAAAAGAAACGTTATAAAAGCAGCTGTTTTTATTATTATTCCTGGTATTATTGCTGGTATTGTCGTTGCGTATATTACATTATTTATGGAATATGGCTATTTTATACCAGAACAACCTACTAAAGACAATAATGATAATGAGCAACAATACTCAGATAAAGAACTAGCTAAACTAGCTGAAAAACAGCGATTAGAACAACAATATCTAAAAGATGAATTAGCTAAATTAAAAGAGAAACAAAGATTGGAGAATAAACGACGATTAGTTCAACAAAAACGTTTAGATGATGAGGCATTTAAATTATCTGAAAAACAGCGATTGGAACAACAACAACTGAAAGATGAATTAGCTGAATTAAAAAAGAAACAAATATTGAAGAATAAACGACGATTGGCTCAACAAAAACGTTTAGACGATGAGGCATTTAAATTATCTGAAAAACAGCGATTAGCTGAAGAACGACGATTGGCTAGAGAACGCAGATGGACACAAGATTTTAGTATTGATGATACAGAAACAACAGATTCTGAAAATGAAGAAGCTCAAAAACGTAAAGAATTGCGTTGGACACAAGAATAAATATGAAAATTCAAACTATTTTTAAGTATATTTTTCTTATAATTATCATTTTATTAATTGATGGTTGCTTCCTTCTAAAAGATTGTAATAAGCAACCATTGCCTGATAAAGGTGTTCAAATTGAAAGAGAAAATGAACAAAAAGAAAAAGAATTCAGATGGACACGGGAATTTTGATATAAATTTTTTAAAAATGTAGGAAAATAATTTATGAAAAAGAATAATAATAGTTTTAATCATTGTCAACTAAGTAAATGGTTTCTACTTATAGTCTTACTTATGGTTGCATCGTTTCCCATTTCAAGCATTGCTTTATCGTGTGATAATGGAGTACGTCTTCCAAAATATGCTCAATTATTAGAAAAAATTGGTAAACAAACAGGTATAAGTTGTGAGGAAGCAGAAGCATTTATTGACCATGTTGATGGAGAAGCTATTAAAATACAGAAGAATTTTGAACAAATTGCTTCAGATAAAACACCTAGTTATCAAAAAGAAAGTTTAGTCAAACAAACTGTCGACAATTACTTTGATAGCCCGACCTCAATTGTTCAAACATCAGGTTTAAATAGTTCTACTGTTAGAAATCGTGGAGTGGAACGTTATTTAACAGATTTAGCAGATTTGAGTAAAGAAAAATATGTCACAGTAAAACTTCTTTTTGATGAAAAATATTTTAGTATGGGAAATATAGAACTAGAATATGAAAATGGTGAAAGAATTTATTCATTTAAAGTGTCGATGTGGGCTCATTTTATAGGATGTACTGATAGTGGTTATTGTTATGGGGACCATACAAAAAAAGGATTTTATATGAAAATGCAAAAAGGGCGTATGAGAGTTGATTTTGTTCAAGTGGAGCAAACTGTATCAGAGAAAAAATATCGTGAAATTCAGTGCAAATGGACAGGTGGATGTTAATTACAAATATTGTCAATATAAAATAGGAGTTTTTTCAATGAAATACTTATTAAATTTATTATTTTCAATCTGGATGTTTATAGGTTGCTTTCCTTCTATTATGGCTAATCCTATGGTTGAGCAAATGAAAGAAGGTGATCTTGCTCATAAGGCCAATACACTTTCGTTATTAGAACTTGCCTTTGTTGAAAGAAAAATGGATTATTTGGAAAGAATTTCAACTAGTAGTTTTAAGAAATCAAAAGGCTATAAATTTTTACAGAGATATATTACGAGTGGTACTAGTATTAACTTTAACTATAAGTTAGAAACTGCTATTCAAGAATTTATTATTAATGGAAATAAAAGGCATGTTTTAGTTGTAGACTTTGAGAAATCCAGAGAACGGAAATGGTCTGTCATAAATGCTCATGTTATGAAAAATGGAATACGACAAGAACTAAAAGATAAAGGATTTTCTGCTATGGAATATGATCGTAATTTTCCTCAATTTATCAGTGGATTTGAAACAGGAAAGATTGAAAGTTATTATGGTTTAGCTCCATATGGAAAGTTAAATCGACAATTTTTCAAAAAAAATAAGGTTAGTACATCTCAAAATAAAAGCCTTCAGATGAAAAACATTATTATTCATCGTCATGGAAAAATAGAAGGAATGATTTTTATAAAACTTAAACATCAGAGTGTTGGATATCGGGATAATTCCAAATTTAAAAGTGGCTGGCTTTTAGAAAGTGCAGGTCCTATGTCTGATTTGTATATACAAAACGATAATCTATATATTAAGTATTTGCTTGGTAGTGTTAATCCAGCACAATTAAAATTAAATGAACCAAATATTGAAACTGGTTATGTTGATTTTTCTCAAAGAAAGAGACCTGCTGTTATTGACAATCGAGGAATATTTCAACAAAAGTTAAGTCATATTTCATGTGCTTACTACCTCGAAGGAAAACCTAATTTTTTTAGAATAAAGTTTCATTTTACTCAAAAGCCACCAATATCTGTTGATGAATTATTGAACAATAGAAATTCTTTAGTATCAAATAAAAAAATTATCCTAAATAATGAATTTAAAGGTTTTTTTGGGAATAAAAACATACTTAAAAAAGGTCAATGTGACGGTATACTGTTTTGGCATCATTCAGATAATGGGAAACAGCTAGTAATTGATTTTAGAAGTATTACAGGTGTTTATGGAAAAAATATAGGAGAAACAAGTGAAGCATCATATATAGACCTATATTATAAATAACTATACTCTGAACGGGTAAAATTTGGAGTTTTTGAAGAGGAGTTTCGCAGAGATTTCATAACGCTAACAGAACATCTATGTTCCGTTAGCTGTTCAATTTCTCAGCGAAGCAGTTATTAAGTTGCCCCGACGTGTCCGGTCTCATCGGGCTACTCCACACAACAACAGCTCCATCCCACCGCCTCCCCCATGACGTAAACGCTGAGCTTGTTCAAAATTTCAAAAAACGCACTACGTTTACACTGTTTCTTCAAATCTTTGAACTCTCAGCTGTAGTCCAGTTAAATATGATTTTAATGGTTTGTTTTATCTACATAATCCTAACCAGTTATATAAAAATAAACCGATTACTTTGAACTCTGAAGTTATTAGCCATTTTTCTCCGGATAATTTTTCTATTATGGAATTTAGGAGTGATAGGGATTATCAGCTTTGCCGTAAGATAAAAGGTAAACATCAATTGCTTGGAGAAACTGAGTATAAATTGCGAGCAAAATTTCATATGACAAATGATAGCAATCTATTTTCAAGTAAAAATAAATTAGGCAATTTACCTTTATATGAAGGCAAAATGATTCATCAATATAATAGTAATTTTGGATTGCCGAGATATTTTCTTAATGAAGAGCAAACTAAAACTACTTTGATGAGAAAAGAGCTTTTAAGGATTAAAAAGTTATGTAAAACAAATAATTTTGAACATTTATTTTCTGAAAATAACTTTCTTTTAGACTATCAAACTTATCGTCTGGTTCATAGAAAGATTGGACGTTCTACAGATGAATTAACTTTGATTAGCACAGTTATTCCTAAAAATGTGTTTGCTTCTGAATCAAATACTCATGTTATAAATTGTAGTTATAGTAATTTGAAAAATGAATTGAAGCAGAAAGTAATCCCATCTTCTGACTTAATAACTCTTATGGCATTACTTAATTCATTGGTTTTGAACTATTACATAAGAAACAAAATTTCTGCTAACCTAAACATGTTCTACCTCTATGAACTCCCAATTCCCAAAGCCAATAAAAAACAAACTCAACAAATAGTAGAAAAAGCTTTCACCCTACTTTATGCTAAGAGCAAAAGTGAACTCTACGAAGACTTAAGACAAGAACTCAAACTATCCCCAATTAACCCAGAAGCACTTGACCTAGTCCAAATCCGTGCCGAACTAGAAGTCATAATTGCCAAGCTCTATGGCTTAAACCAACAAGATTGGACTTATCTAACCTCAACCTTCACTTATGGCGGTAAATCCGCAACCAAGAAGGAATTGGATGAAATCATTAAACGGAGTGTGGAAGTTTTTTAAAGATAACACTACTTTATTTAAAACTATCTCCAATTGATAAGTACTACACATTTATAAAACTACCAGAAAAACCATACATAATTGATAAATAATGAATATCCTAAAATATTTTCAACCTAAACCATCCAAACCAACCATCACCAATAAAATACCGGCAGCCACTCTATTAGGTAACGAACACCAAACGATAACCCCAACCACTTTAACCGGTGACATACCAATCTCTTTAGCTGAAGCCAATATCAATTTCCAGTTAACCCCTACTGCAGATACCATTACCGGCATACGGTTACGACTTGGAACCTATTGTCGTAATAATAATTGCAATATAACGATAAAAATCAAGTATTTTAGCCATAAATTTAATGCTAGTTCTTTGATTGATAACGAATATGTTGACATCCATTTTCCAACTGTACAAACCTGTATTCCAGACCAACCGTTAGAAATTACTATTTTTTCAAAAGATGCTTGTGAAAACAATACAGTAGCAGTTTGGTGTAATAAAATGTTGCCTCAATTTGTCGACACTGTTAGCTATCAACCCATAGTTTTACCTGAAGTTTTTACACCTACTGTTAGTATCGTTATTCCAATATTCAATAAAATCTTATATACCTATAACTGCTTATTAACACTACAAAAATATGATCCTGAAATTAGTAAAGAAGTCATTATTGTCAACAATGCTTCTAGTGATACAACCAAAGATTTATTAAACCAACTACAAGGTGCCTTCCAAGTTATTAACAATGAGGAAAATAAAGGTTTTGTTGAAGCATGTCGACAAGGTGCAGCCGTTGCCAAAGGTAAATTTATTTTACTGTTGAATAACGATACTCAAGTATTATCTGGTTGGTTAGCAAACATGGTTAAAGTTATGGAAACTGACCCAACTATTGGTATC
>JAUCGN010000095.1 GCA_030378125.1 Thiotrichales bacterium HSG1
AATTTCATTTTGTTTTTTAACTACTTGTAACATATGATCTGCTAAACCACAGGCTCTCGCAACTGCTGACCATTGATCGGGTAATTTGTGATATTCAAATAAACTGAGAATAACTGCATCACCTTCAATAAACACCTTTTCTGCTCCAAATATTTTGATTAATTCATTAATTGGATTAAAAAAATTTCTACTAAAATGAGTAGCTGGATTTAGTCCACGCCTAAACAGTTCATCTGTCATGGTAGTGGAACCACGCAAATCAGCTTTCAAAATAACGTGACCTCGAATAGATTCAACGCTATTTTTATGTTCTCCCGGTTCAAAATATTCATGTAACATATTGTTACTACGAGATAATTGTACATCAGCTTCATTAGTTAATAAATTTATCTGCTTGGTTACGTTATCAATAAGGTAACGATATTTTAAATCCTTCCTATAAGTAATAAAATCAATAATAAAACGTCTTAGTATTTGTTGATCAGGCTTACGTACTGCCTGTTGTATATGCTTTTTTATTTGTTTCAACTTATTGATAGATATTGGCTTATTATCTGAATAACGTAATGTCCTAATTCTAAGTTGATTTTGGAGTTTTTTAGCAATAATATCTTCATCTATTTCCCCACATAAAGCCTGATAAATCAAGTCAGATTTAATCAACTTAAAATAATATTCGTACAAATTTGGTGTTTCATAAGCGGCTAAAATATTCAAAACTACCTTGGATTGTTGTAATCCATGTTCTAGTAGTTTTGCAGCTTGCTGTTGTGATTGCAATTTAGCTGTAAGAACGGCATATCGTTCGGAAGATTCATCTTCTAATTCTAAACTTTGTTGGGTAACTTCTGTAGCAAATAATTCTTCCATGTTAGCTGGAACATCTTGCCAAGAAAAACATATTGGATCATCAATAAATTGATTCGTCTCAGCAATGTTAATTTTTACCTGATGAGTAGTGGCAATATTTTTCAATAATTTATCAATTAACAAGCTAAGTTGCTTAAAATTATAATTGTTATTAGATGATTGTGGTATTAGTACATAATTGCTCATCATCATTTCACTATCATGAAGATTTGGACTTTGCAACAGGGGATTAGAGATAATCTCTTTTGGTATAGTCCAAGCCAATCCCAACAAGGATTCTCGTAATTTGTTAATTGGACTCATCTCAACCCAAAGTAATTGAGCAAAAATCTCGTTAATAACTTGATATAACAAACTATTTTTGTTTTTATTAATCCAAGCAATACGCTCAGATAGTTGTAACTTACTACTAGTATTTTTAAATGATTTTGCTTTTAAATTTTGTAATAATATTAACAAATTAGATTGAACAGTATTCAATATAAATTTAATCATCGCAATTTGAAATAGTTGAATATGGTTTATCTGTTTGTTTTCCTTAGCATTGTGAATTGTAGCTTTCAATATTTGAGAATAGCTAGAATTGAAATCATCCAATTTGCTACATACTGTTTTCGATGGTTTATCATTAAAACGTTTTTTACTACCACTGCGTTCCGCAAGTAAATCACTAATTAAATCATTTGTTAACTTGATAAAGTTAGGGCTAATATGAACGTCTATATGGACATTGTCAATTCCTATTGGTAATTCACTAAAATCAATATCTGGGTGACACAACTGGTTTACTGCTAATTTGTTGACTAACAGTGGTTGGTGAGTCAAAGCTCTATTTTTAAAAATATTTAACATAATTTTTTAAGTTGTATTGGTTATTCCGTATATGTATAAACTATACATCATTTTTCATTCCAACTATGTGAGTAAATATGTAAATAGATGATTTTATTTATATATATTTTTAAAATACTGTGTATAATGGTAATAAATGTTCAGGATTATTCCAATTTATACATATACATCATTAATAGTTTCATGTATATATAAAATATGGAAAAATTATTGATATTAAACGTTCTATTCTAATTCAAATAAGTTAATTATAGAATTAAAGGCATGAAGATTATGTGAGTTTAGTTCGTGCAAATTTTATTGTTTACGGTGATGAGACAGGTTTAAAGAGAATCGAATGAATTGAAGAAATTATGGAAGGATATGAGTCTAAGATTTGGGGGATTGACTTATATAATTACTGAAGCACAAATTATCGTATATAGTAAATATTTTTTTATAATCTATGCTTATTTTTCAGTCAAATCATCCGGCAATGACAAACTTGCTCATCGACTATAGTGTTTCAGAAAATAGGAGCCCAAACCTTTAGTTTAAAAAACTCTAAGATAAACCTTGAACTCCTATCAAAGTCCTATAAATTCAAAAAACTTCCTAAAAGTTGCAAAAATATTGTAAAACCAATATATTTTGACTAAATATTGCCTTTAAGTAACTGTTCATCTAGTAATTTATCAAAATTTTCGGTAGTAATTTTACCTGCTGCAATTTCTCGCAATGCTATTACTGTTGGTTTATCATTTTCCGGTTCAACCAATGGCTCTACTCCCATAGCAAGTTGTCTAGCTCGCTTACTGGAGAGAAGAACCAAATCAAAACGATTACCAACATTTTTTAAACAATCTTCTACGGTTATACGAGCCATTTGTTTTCCTGAGTATAAATAGTGTATTATTAGGTGACATTCAAAAAAAAAATTACAATGACTGAGAAAACTTTAACAATTTGGGTTAAAGCAACCCGTCCTCAATTTTTTACGGTTATTATTTTACCAATATTATTAGGTACAGCAATTGCGTGGCATTTACAAGGAATCTTTGTACCAATTTATTTGGTATTATCTTTACTAGCTGGTATTTTTATCCATGCAGGTATTAACGTTCTTAATGATTACTTTGATCATTTAAACCAAACAGATGAGTTTAATCATTCTCCACTTACTCCTTTTGCTGGTGGTAGTCGTATGATTCAAAATGGAGTTTTTACTGTTAATGAAACCTATTGGTTTGGATTAATATTAATTTCGATAGCTACTATTATTGGCTTTTTCCTAATTTCAGTAAGAGGATTGCCATTACTATGGATAGGGTTGTTTGGGGTATTATCGGGTTATTTTTACTCAGCACCACCATTTTCACTGATTGACAAAGGTGTTGGAGAGCTATTAATTGGTTTAAATTTTGGAGTATTAGCAGTTTTGGGAGCATATTATGTGCAAACTCAAACTTTAAGCACAATTGTAGTCGTAGCATCATTACCTTTAGCCTGTCTAGTGACAGCTATCTTATATATCAATGAATTTCCGGACCATAATGCGGATAAACAAGCTGGCAAAAATAATTTAGTGGTACGTTTTGGCTTGACATCTGCTAGAACCATTTATGTGATTTTAATCGGATTAAGTTTTGTCACTGTAGCTATTGGAGTAATGTTCAACAGCTTGCCTTTGTTTAGTTTAACCAGCTTATTGGCTCTGCCATTAGGTTTTTTTGCGATAAAAACTTTGTATAACCATTATGATAAACCAACCGCCCTAATTCCAGCTATTAAGAATACTATTATGTTACACACGTTGGTTAGTGTGATATTAATAATAGCTTTCTTATTATAGATGTATAGTGGGTTTAGTGTCAAGCTAAAAAATTGGTGTCTCAAAATAAAATTAGGATGGACACATATACTTGACACGGTAATAAATTTAACTTTTAGTAGGTCGGGTTAGATTATTGAGTTCAGTAACCCGACACCTAAATATAAACTATGCTTGAAAAAAAAGTTTAAGTTATGCCCGTGTACAATATAGATTTTCAGAAAAATATAGGTCTTTTGGCCAAAATATTTATCTGAAAAGCTATAGATTAACCATCTGTTTTATGATTTAACCTTTGAACAAATTTAGAAGGTTGATGTGTCAACATAGTCAATAAAGACACAATTTTCTTTCGCATTTGTCGTCGATCCACTATCTGATCAATAGCACCATGTTGGAGTAAAAATTCACTACGCTGGAACCCCTCTGGCAAAGTTTCACGCACAGTTTGTTCAATAACTCTTGGTCCGGCAAAACCAATTAAAGCATTTGGCTCTGCAATATTTATATCTCCTAACATAGCTAAACTAGCTGATACTCCACCCATAGTCGGGTCAGTTAATACAGATATAAACGGTAAACCATGTTGATTAAGACGATTGATTACTGCACTTGTTTTTGCCATTTGCATCAATGAAATTAATGCTTCTTGCATGCGTGCTCCACCACTGGCAGAAAAACATACTAGAGGGATGTTATTTTCAATAGCAACGTTAGTACCGCGTACAAACCGTTCTCCAACCACCCCGCCCATTGAACCACCCATAAATTTAAATTCAAAAGCTCCAGCTACTAAAGGTAAGCCGTGAACTTGACCTTTCATCATCACTAAGGCATCTTTTTCGCCAGATTTTTTCAAACCTTGTGCCAAACGGTCTTTATATTTTTTACTATCTCGAAACTTTAATGGATCAACTGGAGATAAATTTGCTCCTATCTCTTCGATTGGTTTTGGATCAAGGAAACTTTCCAAACGTTTACGAGCTCCAATTCGTAAATGATGATTACATTTTGGGCAAACATCCAAATGACGTTCTAGTTCCTGACTATACAATACAGCCTGACAAACTGGGCATTTAATCCATACTCCTTCAGGTACAGTATGTTTACTTTTTTTTCCATCGGTACGAATTCGTGCCGGGATAAACTTTTCAAACCAGCTCATATTATTAAATTCAGTTTTAAATTATTAGTCACTATAGTATAATAATTCTTAGTTATGAATTAAAAATTATAGTATCAAATAGGAAATATTTATGTCTGATAATGCACAAATTATTCACGATTCTGATAGAGAACGGTTTATTCCTATCAGTAAACAGGAGATTGTAACAGATTTACTGAATAATTCTAATTGGGATCGTGAAGAAAAAAAATTGTTTGGTGATTTTTGTCAAATTTTTGCGGCCTTATATCATTACAAATTCCATAGTCATTTAGAAGAACTAAAACGCTGTTATACATCATTTAATCCGGATAATGACATTATTAGTAAACAGGAATATTCTGCTCAACAACAACAAGAACAGAAAAATTCTTTGGTCAAGGAAATAAAAAAATTACTTGATAATGCTAACTATGAAATATTGGAAATAGATGAAATAAATCAAGCTATGATGGCTGATTCTTATTCCGGATTGAGTGTTTCTGTAGATTTAGAAGATTTTGAACAGTTGGTTGTTTATTATCGTGGTTTAGCAACTAAAGTTGAACAAAAACGACATTGGACTAGTTTATTTTTGCGGAAAAAAACTTTTGAAGTTCCAATCTACAAACGTATGTTTATGTTACTTAAATTAAAATCTGAAACTAAACGAGTGCAGGAATTGGTTGCTATTAAAGGGGAAGAATTTACAAAAAAACTTGAACAACAAGTACATAAATCACGTGGTAGTTTACCAGCCGATATAAATGAACGGCATATTTTTTTGAAGTTGTTTAAAAATATCCCTCGTTCTGATTTAGAAATGTTGTTTCCTAATCGTAATATTAACCTTAGGTTGTTTGATAAAATCCGCCTTGCTATAACTGGTGGTGCAGGTACATTATTTGGGATAATTTCAACTGTTGGTAAACTAGCAACCATAGTAGTCCTCAGTCCAATATCAATTCTCATTGCTTTTGGAGGGCTAATAGGCGTCATCTTTAGACAGATTATGAGTATTTTTACCCAACGCAATAAATATACAATGGTACTATCACAAAATTTATATTTCCACAATATGGATAATAATTTTGGTGTGATAAGTCACTTAATTGATAATGCTGCAGAAGAAGAAGGTAAAGAGGCTATTTTGGCCTATTATTTTTTATACACCAATCCGGAAAAAAACTTTACTCAACAAGAACTTGATGCTGAAGTAGAAAAATACATTGAAGAAAGATATGGAGTTTCTATTGACTTTGAAATTGATGATGGAATAGGAAAATTGCGTGAAGAAGGTATTTTAATTGAGCAAGATGATGGGACTTTAAAAGTTTTGGATTTACAAAAATCTTGTGAACGCATTGACGAACAGTGGGATAATTTTTTCTGTCCAAAAGAAAATTGTAAAAATTCATCTTCACCCCCAAGCTAATGATTACTTGTTGGAATTTTAAAGTTTTTCTACTTCTTAACCTCATAAATGTTGTGGAGAAAAATTAAGTATGAATGGATGCCTTTTTCTGCATACACTTCTTTCGATTCTCTCCAAAATGGATTATTTAATATTTTAAAAAATATTGGTGATGAATACGTTATTGAGTGTACTTGAAAATGTTAAAATACTTTTGTGTATCTACATAATTTCAGGGAATTTGGTTTGCATGAAAAATCTTCTAACAATTAATCAAGCGGACACAAAATGCCGCACTACTTAATTTAGATAAGTTAATTGATTAATCATTCTTAAATTATTTTCATATCAATCATTTATTTACGTTTGATAGTTCAGAGTAATGTTGATAAAATTTTATTTTTCCAGCCTTTAAAAAGATTACAAAATACCCACATAGGTTAAGGTGATTTTGTTCAGTTTGATTCATATACGACTAGCCCATGTTCGGGTTTAATGTTTTTAAACGTTCTTAACTTTCAGTAGTTATTGATAGAGAAAATTATATTATGCAAAAAAGAATATTTAGTTCTTTTGTTGTAGCCACATCGTTAGTTTGTGCTACCGTAATTGCACAGGAAAACGAGACACCGTCTTGTACTGCCAGTTACGCAACAAATATTGGCTTAACACTGCCTT
>JAUCGN010000096.1 GCA_030378125.1 Thiotrichales bacterium HSG1
TTGCTGCTATTATAGCGTCGCATGAACGTCCTGAATTTATTATTAATGTTAAAGAAACTGGTAAAATTTTATTAGTTAACTATGAAGATTTAGGTAATTTAAAAACTACTACTATTGATGCTGCTCGTTATTTACATGATGGTGGTTGGGATTCTACTAAACGTTATTTCATGTCAGCCGCTAATAAATCTAATAAGATCGCAGTGGTTGATTCTAAAGATGGTGTATTAGAAGCTTTGGTTGACGTTGGTGCTATTCCACATCCGGGTCGTGGAGCTAACTTTGTTGATCCAGTATATGGACCTGTGTGGGCTACAAGCCATCTTGGTGATGCAACCATTGCTGTTATTGGTACTGATCCAGAAGGTCACCCAGACAATGCTTGGAAGGTAGTGCGTTCTTTACAAGGTCAAGGTGGTGGTTCATTATTCATTAAAACTCATCCAAATTCCAATAACTTATGGGTTGATACTGCTTTGAATCCTGATGCTGCTATGAGTCAGTCAATTGCGGTGTTTGATATTCGTAATTTGGATGCTGGATTTGTGGTATTGCCAATTGCTGAAATAGCAGGTGAACTAGGTGAAGGTGCAAAAAGGGTTGTGCAACCTGAGTATAACCGTTTTGGTGATGAGGTTTGGTTTTCAGTCTGGAATGGTAAAGAGCAAACTTCTGCAATTGTGATTTTAGATGATAAAACTCGTAGGTTAAAACATGTGGTTAAAGATGAACGTTTGATCACTCCTACAGGTAAGTTCAACGTTTATAATACTATGCATGATGTTTATTAGTTAATATGGTTAGTGTAACCCAGCATATTCAAATGTTTGGGTTACTCTATCGCTAACTTAACTTGTTTGGCCAGTCATAAATTCAATGAAGTATTAGCACCTTTACAACAAGCGGTAACATTTAATCCCAATCACATGGGAAGCAATCCTAGCAGATGTTTTACTTGTAAAAAACTAATCTAAGAAATCCTATCAAATATTGGAAAAACTAAACATTTTCCAAGATAACAATATAATTCGTAAAAAGTTAGCTATGGCTAAATCAATTATGGATTATGCTAACAACCAGTCGAAAAAAACTAAATAAAATATGCACAATCCATTTATATATCCAACAAACAAAATCATAGGTAGAGAAAGAGAAATAAATACTGTTATAGGTCGTATTGTTACTGGTCAATCTACTTTTATTAGTGGCTCTCCACGCAGTGGCAAAACTTCTATTTTGAATTGTTTTTCTGCAAATCATGATTTATATAATGATATTGATACTAAATTAATTTTCTCCGAATGGAATGCGGGCCTTTGTACTCCAGAACTTACTCAAATTGATTTTTGGAAACGAGTATTAATTCCATTGAAAGAGTATATTGAAGATAATGAAGAATTACTAAACATTTATAAAAAATGTGAAGAATCTAATTTTAAATCTCATCAAATCGAAAGTCTTATTAACAAAATCAAAAAAGCTGGATTAAGGTTAGTTGTATTAATTGATAGGTTAGATATATTATTGAAATATGATAACTTTAATAATCATGAGTTTTTTGCTGGGTTGAGAGTTAAAGCAAGTTATGGTGAGAGTGCTTTTGTATTAGTCGTTACTGCTAATATTTCACGAAATAAGTTTGATGAAAAAACTAAAGGTTTGGTTGGTTCTCCATATTTTAATTTTATGGATGAAATAATATTAGGAGCTTTGTCTGATAAAACAATTGATGAATTCTTATGTAAAAAACAGGCTAAATTTGAAGAAACTGATCGTAATTTTATTAAAAATCTTGCTGGTGGACATCCTTATTTATTACAAATAGTAGCTTCTAGTTTGTGGGAAGTACGTGAATATGAAATGGCAGTTTCTAGTTTAGAAGTACGTGAATATGAAAATGATATTGAAAAACAATATTCTGCTGCTGAAAGCAGTTCATATGCTAAAGCAGAAAATACTCTAACTAATATTTGGATGTCTTGGGAAAGAGATATACAAGAAGTATTTAGTTCTATTGCATTTGTACAAAATAGAGATAAGTTAAATGATAAATTAAATATTGAAGGAATAAAAAAAGAGATTCCAAACCGTAAAACAGAATTGTCTGAGTTAGAAAAATATGGTTTTATAAAAAAAGATGATGGTGATTGGTGTATATATCCTAGTATTTTCTTACAATTCATGTTCTTCATATCAAAAGATGAATACAAGAGAGATAAATATCGTGCTTAATTTTATGAAATGGTCTCAAATAAAACAATTTTGGAATTACTTAACTTGGAAAGGATTACTGTGCTTTTTAACATTAACATTTGCTACTATGACAGTGGCATTATTATATTTAGAAAGTATTGTTCAGTATTTCATTTTTTTAGGAGTAGTTATTTTTTTCTCACTTTTTATAGTAAAGAATTGGAATATTATTAAAATAATCACAAGGAAATATCCTTCTTATTTGTGGATATTTATGACTTATATATTAGCTGCTTGGTTTTATTTGGGCATGGGAAAAATTAGCATTATACAAATTGTTAAAGAAACTTCAGGGTTGTCAGTCTTGATGTTAGGAATTGCATTTTTTTATCTAGTATTGGATGCAATTAAGAGCATGGATATAAAACATAATGAGGCTAGTGAAGATAAAAAAGAAGATTATGATATTGCTGGTATGTTGATAAGAATTTTAATTGGTTCATTTGGAGCTAGTACAATTCCAACTGGTATTGCTCTTTTTTTATGTGCAATTACTAGTAATATGAGTTATATAGGTGAACATATGTCTGGGGTTGAAATATATATCGCATTTGCTGGTATTACTTTAATGTCTATAGCTGTGTTGTCAATTTCTGATGAGAAAAAGAAGGTAAAAGAAGAAATTGAAAAAACTAATAGTTCTGAAAAATATTATCATGAAGTAATAGAACAAGATTTCCAAAAATAATATGTCTATTAATCCTTATGCAGTTGGTAATGCTGTCGGTAATAGCCCTGCTTTTGTGGGTAGAGAAGATATTTTGGCAGAAATATCTAATGCTATCCGTAGTCCATATCAAAATGCAGTAGCTTTATTTGGTAATCGCCGTATTGGTAAATCTTCCGTTTTGCGTGAACTAGAAGCTAAATTACCAAACGAAGGTAATTTTACCCCAATTTTTTTTGATTTATTAGATAAAACTAGATTACCTTTAAACGAGGTTATAATTGATTTAGCATATAAAATAAGTTTTTCTTTGAATATTGAAGAACCAAATTTAGGTAATGAGCCTAGCAAAAAATTTCAAATGTGGTTATCTAATAAATTAAAAAATATATCTTTAGTTATATTGTTTGATGAATTTGATGAGTTTATTGAATCTGATACAAATAATCAATATGCAACTAATACTTTATTTCCATATTTACGAGATTTATTAGAATTAAATAAACAACATCTTAATTTTGTATTTGCTATTGGACGTAAAATTAGCGATTTAAGGACTGCACAATCTTTATTTAAAGGTATTTTAATCCAAAAAATTTCTTTACTTGATCAAGAAAGTACAAATAAAATAATTCAATTTTCAGAAGAAAATAAAACATTAAAATGGTCAAATGAAACAAAAGATGCTATATGGCAGGAAACTAATGGACATCCTTATATAATTCAATGTTTATGTTATAACATTTGGAATAAATTTTACAGTAATGATAATATTATAACAATTAATAAGGTAAATATAATTGATATTATTCCAAAAACATTAGAAACAGCCAGTACTGCAATAGAATGGTTATGGCAAGGTTTAGGTGCAGCAGAACGTGTTGTTGCAGCGGCATTAGCAGAAATTGAAACTAAAACTATTACAGAAACTCAATTAGAAAATTTATTACAAGAAAGTAATGTACAGATAATAATAAAAGAAGATTTAAGAACTGCTGCACATATATTAGAAGAATGGGATTTGATTGAACCGTTAGAAAATAAGGGATATAGATTTCGAGTTGAATTTATTCGTAAATGGATTGCAGAAAATAAACCATTATCTCAAGTTGAAAGAGAATGGGAAAAAATTGATCAAGATGCATATAGATTATATGAAGCAGCTAGAAACTTATACAATGTAAATGAACATGAGCAAGCCCTTACATTTGTTCGTCAAGCAATAAAGAAAAATCCTGATCATCTAAAGGCAAATGAATTATTAGCAGTAATTTTAATTGATTTAGAAAAACTAGAAGAAGCATATGAATTACTTAAATCATTATATAAATATCATGAAAAAATAGCCAAACCATTATTAATAAATACTTTATTTCTTTTAGCTAGTAAAACAAGAAAAATAGATAAAAAAATTAGTTACTATGAAACAATATTAGAAACTGATAAAAATAATGAAAAATCTATTTTAAATATTAAACAATTATGGGAAATACAAGGCAATGATGCATATAGAAAAGGAGATTTATTGAATGCAGAATTGGCTTATAAAAATGCTGGGCTTGATAATAAAGTTGCTGAAATTAATCAAAAACAAGGAACTGTGAAAGGACTTGAAGAATTTTTAACTAAAATAGTTGAAGGTTCAAAAGGAATAGAAATAATTTTTGTATATGATATTGAATATAAAATTATTTATAAAAGTAATAATGGCTTAAATATAGATTTAAAAAAATTTATAAAAAAAATAAAATTTATAAAAATAAAAACTTTTGGGAATATTAAAATTTTTGTATCTGAATATAATGATAGCCAAATTTATTTATCTTTTGATAAGGAAGTGATAGGATTAATAGGTAATATTACATTTAGAGTTGATGAAATCATAACTTTTGTCAGAAGTTATATTAAACAATCCCCTATCAAATAAAATACTAAACTATTTAAGTAATTTTGCTATATTTTTAGTTTCTATAGTAGCAGTTCTATTAGCAGGTCCCATTTTTTTTGGATTTAAGTTTACAAAAAATATCATCGCTGCTTCACCAGTATCAGTAACAATAATTCCTCCATTTTCAAAATCAAATGACATAGTTTTACTTTCACCTAAATTATAACTGTCTGAATGTGATAAGCGTTCCCATATATCTATAAAAGAACTTAAAACATTATCAATTTCTTCCCAATTAACATTACCATCAGAACCTGCTCCATCATTCCTAGCAATTAATTCTCCCCTCATAGCGTCAATAACATAAACACCACTTACACCATTATCTTTTACTGCAATACTGTCAAGAAGTGATTGTATTTTATCTAAATCCACTATTACTCTCCTTTGTTTAAAAATACGATTGAGGCTTTTCACATAGATTTACCTCATGTTAAAAGAAGCATTATATCAAAATATAAAATGGAATTGCAAGTTTAAATATAAAAATATGTCATTATTTCTATTCATAAAAACTATAAGTGAGTTGTATATTATATATTTTGATTTTTTCTTACTTAATCCCAAACTTGACACAAATTATTACTCAGGAATATAATTAAACTTTATCCGAAAAAATGGAGTAAACAATGAAAGACTTAAAAGCCATATATTACGGCAAAATTGAACTTATTCCCGGAATTATTTGTGACGGCTATGTGCTAGATAATAACACGGCAGTTATGAGTGAACGTGGAGCTGCTGACTTGTTAGGAATGAAACATGTCTCTTTGAGGAGCGTGGTAGCTACTTGGCCTCCAAAAACACTTAAACCGTTTGTTGATAAGGCTATAAGCGTGGTAGCTACTTTAGCAAAAGTAGAAGCTAAAAATAGCCCACATAAAGGTAGAGAAATCATCGTTTATAATAGTAGTATGATAGAAACGATAATCAGTGCTTATATTGTAGCTTCTGGACATAATGCACTTCAAAAGAACCAATTACATGTTGGTAAAAGATGCTCAATTTTAGTTCCTGCTTTAATCAGAACAGCATTAGAAGCGTCTATAAAACAAGCCTGTGGCCTATCCCCCAACATCCAACAAATTGCCCAACAAAACTATGTTGAGTTAATCAAACAATTCGGTTTCACCTGTTCCTTCGACAACGAAATCGCTACCAAAAAAGACATCGTTGATTTCCTTGATATTCCAATCAGTACCCTCAACAGCTTCCTGAAAAAATGCCAAGACGACATCCACCCAATCAAACTTGACCACAAAACCATCAAAGCTAACGGTGGCAAGGCAACCCGTATGAATGGCTACAGTTTGGAAAATGTCAGCAAAATAGCTCTCGGCATGGACTCAGTTATTGGCATCGAACTGAAAAAACAAGCTTTCGGTCATCTCGGAACCATCGCCAAACCAGATACCAAAGGTGAAATAGAATGGCAACAAATTTTAGCTCAAGTATTTGAAGGATTTGGTTTTCACCACAATTACACCATTGGTAGCTACCGAGCCGACTTCTTCGTCAAAGACCTACGATTAATCCTAGAATGCAATGGATACGACAACCACCAATATTATGACCAACAACAAGAAGCTCAACGAGAACAGTTACTTAAACAAAACTACAGCATACTCCGTTTCCACCACAAAATCACCCCAGAAAAGCTATTCAATGGAATCCTCCAAGCCAAAATGGGCAAAGTGATTAAGCTTTATGAAATCGAAAATGTTTATCCAAAAACTATTAGCTTGACATAAATTACCAACAAGAAATATAGGTAGTCCTGAACAAAGTAGTGTCGTATAATATATTAAAAATATTAAGGAAAAAATTATGAATTATCCAACTTGCAAC
>JAUCGN010000097.1 GCA_030378125.1 Thiotrichales bacterium HSG1
GATGACTTTTTATCTGGATGAATCACGTCCATTTGGGGTGAATAACCTAGTGTTTCCTGACGTTGGTATGCCACATGTACTGTGGGATCGTCAAGGTTGGCAGGAACCTGTTTATGAAGAGCATGATGGCCATAAGGTTATCACTTCTTTGAAACTGATTGGTCCTAAGGATAAAGCTGAACAGTATGAGAAAGATGTGCGTGATTTAGTTAACTTTCTTGACTATATTGGTGAACCAGCTAAATTGCATCGTCTAGCTTTAGGTTGGAAGGTGATTGCTTTCTTGTTTATTTTCTTGATCTTCGCTATTTTGTTGAAGAAGGAATATTGGCGAGATATTCATTAAGTGTTAAATTTTAATTGTGAATGAAAAACAGAATTATTAGTTATTATTCATTCACAATTATTAAGATAGAGTCCTGTATTTTCTCCCGATATATCATCTAATTTTATTTTTAGTCTACACTCCGCACGTCCATTAGATATCTTTCCTAAATAGCGTTAATACCTCAAAATTCTGTAGTCCTAAACTAAGTAGTGGTAAACCTAGTAGATTTTTTGAGATCATCACTACATTATTTAGGACTATCCAACATTCTAATCTAACTTAATAGAAATTATGAATATCTTTCAAAATTCGGTATTAAATAAGTATTTAAAAACGCAAGATGAAAAGAAGATTGATGAAGCGTATTCTCAATTGATTACCTATTTTCATAATGTTGAAATACAACAGAATATTAGGAAGTCAAAGGAAGAGCAATTTCAGGAGGGATTTTTACGGGAATTCTTTGTTAAGATTTTGGGATATACCCTAAATCCAGAGCCGAATTTTAATCTGACGACTGAACTAAAAAATGAAAAAGGGGCAAAAAAAACTGATGGTGCTATTCTTAAAAATGGTAAAGCATTGGCTGTAATTGAATTAAAAGGAATGGATACCAAGGATTTAGACAAAGTTAATAATCAGGCATTTAATTACAAGAACAATCATACTGATTGTATTTATGTTATTACTTCAAACTTTGAGAAACTGCGGTTTTTTATTCATGATGCGGTTGCTCATATTGAGTTTAATTTGTTTACGCTGACAAAAGAAGAGTTTGAAATACTTTGGCTTTGTTTGAATGCTGAGAATTTATTGGGTGGTGTGCCGGCCAAAATAAAACAAGATAGTATAGTAGTTGAGGAAAATATAACAAAGAAGCTTTATAAAGATTATTCTACGTTTAAAAATGAGTTGTGGCAGAATATTTGTAAAAATCGCCCTGATTTAGATAAACTTTTACTGTTCCAAAAAACTCAAAAATTGTTGGATAGATTTCTATTTGTTTTTTTTGCTGAAGATAGTGGTTTGCTTCCGCCAAATTCTATTTCAAGTATGGTGAAACGTTACGAACAATTGATTGAATTAGATGCTAAAAAACCACTTTACGATATTTTTAAACAGTTTTTTGATTATATAAATAAAGGCCGAAAAGGTAAAACAGTTCATGATGATATTTTTGCATATAATGGTGGGTTGTTTTTGCCGGATGAATTGTTGGATGGTTTGATAATTGATGATGAGTTGCTTGAGCCTCATGTGTTGACAATGACGGCTTATAATTTTCAGAGTGATGTTGATGTTAATATTTTGGGACATATTTTTGAGAATTCGCTGAATGAAATTGAGAGTGTTACGGCACAGCTTGAGGGGCAGAAGGTTGATAAAAATAAAAGTAAGCGTAAGAAAGATGGGGTTTTTTATACGCCAAAGTATATAACGAAGTATATAGTTGAGAATACGGTTGGAAAGCTTTGCGAGGAGAGGAAGGCGGAATTTGGTATTGTGGATGAGGAGTATGCTAAGGGGCGGAAAAGAAGGAGAAAAAAGCTTGTACAGAATTTATATGATAATTTGCAGGAGTATCGTAATTGGCTTTTGGAAATAACTATTTGTGATCCGGCTTGTGGTAGTGGGGCTTTTTTGAATCAGGCTTTGGAGTTTTTAATTTCTGAACATGCTTATGTTGATGAGTTGCAAGCTAATTTATTGGAGTCGAGTATTGTTTTTCAGGATGTGAGTAATCATGTGTTGGAGAGGAATATTTTTGGGGTTGATATTAATGAGGAGAGTGTTGATATTGCTAAACTTTCGCTTTGGTTAAGAACTGCTCAACGTGGTAGAAAACTTACTTCTTTGAATAATAATATTAAATGTGGAAATTCTTTGATTGATGACCCGAAAGTGGCGGGAAAGAAGGCTTTTAATTGGGAAGAGGAATTTCCGCAGGTTTTTGGGAAAGGTGGTTTTGATGTGGTTATTGGGAATCCGCCTTATGTTGACAACAGAGGTTTTGATAAGATTGTTTTAAATTATCTTTTTAATGAATATGTAAATTCTTTTCAAAAATCAGGTACAGACAAATTTAAGACCACTAAATTAAATTTAATTGCTCCCTTTATAGAACTAAATTCTAAGATTTTAAAAAATAAAGGATTGACAAGCTTTATATTTCATAAAAACATATTTAAAACAAATGGCTATACTTCGATTAGAAAGTATATTTTAGAAAATTTTTATATTGAATTGCTAACAGATTGGGGAGCTGGTCAATTTCAAGATGTTATTGCGGAAACAGCAACATTTACATTAAAAAAATCAAAAAAATTAAATCAAAACATAAAAGTTGAGTTTTTTAACCTTTTTAATAAAACAAATGAAAACTGGCAATCCCAAACAGTCTTTTTGAAAAGTTATGAATATATATTCGGCATTTATGCATCAAAGGAAGATAGGAAAATACTTGATAAAATCGAAAAAACAAAAAAACAGTTAGGCGATTTAGTAAATATAAATAATGGTATTGTTACGGGAAATGATAAAAAATATCTATCACCAGAAAAATTAAATAATAATTACAAAAAAGCATTAAGAGGCAGAGATATAAGTCGCTATGGTAGTTTAATTGTAAATGAATATATAAATTATCAAAGAGATGAACTATTGAGAGCAAGAGACGAAAAAATCTTCAAAAATTTAGAAAAATTAATAATGCAGATGATAAATATTAACTTTGTTATTACTTATGATGAAGAACAGTTTTACAATCTTGGAACAACTTACGCAATTACAAAAAAAGAAGAAGGTTCTTTAATAAATATTCTTGGTTTGTTAAACAGCAAGTTAATAGGATACTATTATAAGAAAAAGTATACGAACGATTCGTCTTTAACAAATGCTATATCAACTCAAAATTTAATTACTATACCTGTCATTACACAGATTGGAGAAAAATTTAGTAAATTAATAACGCACATCTTAGATTTAAACAAAGAGCTACAAACAGAAAAAAACAATTTTCTAAACACTTTACAAGAAGAAAAAGGTATTGAAAAAATCACCAAAAAGTTAGATACTTTCTACAATTTAGAATACGATGTGTTTAAAAAGGAATTGGCAAAACAAAAAGTAAAAATCAGCTTAGGCAGTGAAAACAACGAGTGGAGAGAATATTTCAACACAACAACACAAAAAATAAATGAACTCCAAACCCAAATTAACCAAACCGACAAAGAAATAGATAAAATGGTTTATGAACTCTACGAACTCACACCCGAAGAAATTGAAATCGTAGAAAATTCCGTTAAATAGGGATAATTAGCTATGAAAAACATAGATAAAAAAAAGGGGGACAGTATCCTATGTTAAAATTTTACTCTGACCCCAATTATTTCAACTTTGCTGCAAAAAAGGAAGAACAAAATGTTACTAGCAAAAACAGTAGAAACAACTGGTATTGTAAACAATCAGCATCAGTTAAAACTAGATGAATCACTTCCAATTACAGAATCAAGTCGAGTACGTGTAATTGTAATTGTGACAGAAGAAGCACAACCCATAGAACCAAACACAACTTTAGTTTGTGAAAATAATATTGTTGGTGTTGATAAAAATAAAAGGCTAAATAATCTACCAGATATTTTTTACACACCGGTAAGTAAAAACAAATATAGAAAATTTGTTCGAGAAGAAATTTATAATGGATAAAGCTTTTATTGATTCTAACATTTGGATTTATGCTTTTATCACTACTGATAACGATTTGATTAAGCGAGAAATTTGCATTAGTTTATTAGAAAATCTCTATATAATATTTCATTCTGGGATAGTTTGATAGTAACGTCTGCATTAGAAAGTGGTTATTCTATTATTTATACAGAAGATTTACAACACAATCAAATGATTGAAAATAAACTAAAAGTAATCAATCCATTTATTTCTGGTAAATAAACACTAATTGACTATCGAAATTAAGAATTGCTTTAATTACACAACAAACCACAAAATAATACAAATTTAAAATGTCAAATTCAACAATTGATCGTTCTATATTAATCACTGGCTGTTCAACCGGAATCGGTTACTGCGTAGCACATGGTTTACAAAAATTAGGCTATCGAGTATTCGCCACAGCACGCAAACCTGAAGATGTATCTCGTTTAAAACAAGAAGGTTTAGAAAGCTTAGAACTAGACTTAAATGATTCATCATCAATCACCAATGCAGTACAAAAAATATTAGAACTAACTGACGGAAAATTATATGCACTATTTAACAATGGAGCTTATGGTCAACCAGGTGCTGTAGAAGACTTAACACTAGATGCTCTGCGACATCAATTTGAAGTTAATGTATTTGGAACTCATGAATTAACTCGACAAATAATACCAATAATGCGTAACCAAAATGAGGGGCGTATTATTCAAAATAGCTCCCTGCTTGGTCTAGTGGTACTGCCCTATCGTGGAGCATATAATGCCAGCAAGTTTGCACTAGAGGCCCTGAGTGATACTTTGCGTTTGGAATTGGTTGATACCAATATTTTTGTGTCTTCCATAGAACCCGGACCTATTCTCAGCAAATTTCGGATGAACAGCTATAAAATGTTCCAAAAATATATTGACGGACAGCATAGTTTATATCAAGGAACATACGATAAAATGCAGAAAAATCTGTTAAAAGAAGGTCCGGTTATGCCATTTACTTTACCACCAGAAGCCGTATTAAAAAGAGTTATTTACGCTCTGGAAGCAAAGAATCCCCAACCACACTACTATGTTACTGTTCCAACTTATGTACTAGTAACTCTTAAACGCTTTTTACCACATAGACTTATGGAATGGGTATTACGCAATGTAGTTTAAAACAAGGGTAGTCCTAAATAATGTAGTGATGAACTTAAAAAACCTACCATGTTTCAAAAACCTAGGTTTAGCAAAGAGTAAAACTGACCTTTTAATGTCAGAACCAGCCATGTATAATTAATTTAACAACATAAAACCAACCATTTATCAAAATCAAAAATTACATGATTAAAATATTTCCAGAATAACATTGTTGGTGTTATCCTATTAACCTTAAAATTCGGTAAATCCTAATTTAGATAACATATTGGTAGTCCTTAAAATAGGTAGTGATTAACATCCTCCAAGGCTTTAAAACAAACTATCTTTTTAGGATTACCAAAATATCCTGTAATATTTAAGAAAAAGTCGATCTTATGGAAACTTTTGGTCCTATACCATCAAGAAGATTGGGACGTAGTTTGGGCATAAACAATATTCCCCCCAAATCTTGTTCTTATTACTGTACTTACTGCCAAGTTGGTCCAACTGAAAATACTGAGATACAACTACGCCATTTTTATGGTTCCAAACATTTGGTAAAACAAGTAACTGAACGAGTTAAACAACTTAGAGAACAAGGAGAAACTATTGATCACTTATCCTTTGTACCAGATGGCGAACCCACTTTAGATGCCGATCTAGGCACAACCATAGACCAACTCAAACCTCTGGGCATAAAAATAGCTATTATTACCAACGCTTCTCTTATTTGGCACCCAAAAGTGAGAGAAACTTTAAAAAAAGCCGACTGGCTGTCGATAAAGATAGATAGCGTCAACTCCAAAATTTGGCAGAAAATTAACATTCCCCACCCCAGCCTTAAACTCGATAACATTTTAGAAAACATCCTTAGCTTTGCAACCGAATATAATGGTACTCTGGTTAGTGAAACCATGTTGATAAAAGATCGTAATGTTGATGAAAAGTCCGCTTATGAAATAGCTGATTTTATTCACCGTTTAAATCCTAAAACTGCCTATTTCTTAATTCCAACTCGCCCACCAGCAGTATCATCCGTCTGTCCTCCTGAACCAGAAAAATTACAAATATTTTATAATATAATCAATCAAAAACTATCTAATATTGAATATTTAACTGGATATGAAGGCAATCTATTTACTTCCTCTGGTAATATTGCCGAAGATATTTTAAGTATCACGGCTGTTCACCCAATGCGAGAAGAAGCTATACGCAATTTATTGGAAAAACATCAAGTCAACTGGGATGTTATAGAAAATATGATAAACTCAGGTAAAATTAAATCCACCGAATATCAAGGTAATAAATTTTACACTAAAATATTAAAATGAATTTAATCTATCAAATATCCAAAAAAATTCCGTTAAACCTTGTAATTATTGTACCTTTTGTAATTGAAATATTTGCAGTAGTTGGTTTGACCGGTTGGTTGTCATTCAGCAATGGCCAAGAAGCAGTTGAAGATTTATCGGCCCAATTACGCAGCGAAATTACCACTCGTAT
>JAUCGN010000098.1 GCA_030378125.1 Thiotrichales bacterium HSG1
AAAAATGGTTCAGAAAAATGATAGTTTTGCCAAAAACGTTGATGTTTATGGTATTTTGCAGAATTTAAATATTTACTATCCGTTTCAATAAATTTTGCATAAGAGTAAGACTTTCTGGTTGGTGCTTCTCCAGTCATTAAATTACTGTATGCAGTAGCTACCCGATGGACAATTAAAGAAATTCCCCAACCGTCAATAATGACGTGGTGGTATTTTGTGAACCAATAGTATGAGTCATCTGCTATTTTAAATAGAGCAAATTGAAATAATGGTTGCTCATAAAATTGAAAGGGTTTAACAAATTCCTGTTGCATCCAGTCAGTAGCATGTTGTTGAGGAGCATTTTTGATAGAAAAATCTTGAAAGTTTAGCTTAAAATCAAATTGTTCAATAATATTTTGGCTATAATGTTCTTGTTGAATATTTATCCGTAACGCATCGTTTTCTTGGATAACTTGTTGCAAGGCTTGTTCAAATACTAGAGGTTCAATATCCCCTTCTATTTGGGCATAACCACCGATGTTATATAAGGGGATATCCTGATGTAACATTTGGTCAAACCAAATTTCTCGCTGTGGAGAAGATAAAGGGTAAATTTTTCTGGTCATAAAATTTTCCTTATTAATTTTCAATCATGTTAATACTTGACCTGCTTTGAAAGGCAAGTTTTATATTAGTATATTGAATTTACATTTGTAAAAATAGTAAGTCAAATTTTATAAATCAATAGCAGTATAATTTATCCTTGTACGGGATATTTTTTATGAGGAGTAACATTGAAGTGCCGCAGCACGCATTACCAATAAAGATGTTGAGAACTAGACTAACTAGATTAAATTTATATGTATATCAATTAATTAAAAATAGCATAACCCGACAAAATTTGGAGAATAACAAACATGATTTTGTATAACAGAGCAATATTTTTATCTATTTTACTAGCATCAGTTGTCCACGCCGATATAGTTTTAGATGGCACATTAGGACCACAGGTACAATTACCCGGGCCAAACTTTGCGATAGAAGCTAAACTGGGACAACAACATGGTGGCAATTTATTTCATAGTTTTAATCAATTTAATCTTAATAAAGGAGAAATCGCCACCTTTTCTGGCCCTAACGACATTAACACCATTATCAGCAGAGTAACTGGTGGGCAACTGTCAAATATTGATGGTACTTTACAAGCCACCATCCCTAATGCTGATATGTATTTTCTAAATCCGTATGGAATTGTATTCGGTCCAAATGTAAAGTTAGATATATCTGGTTCTTTTCATGCTAGTACAACAGATTATTTACTTTTAGAAGATGGTGGAAAGTTTAATACTCGTATTCCTAATGGTAGCAATTTAACGGTTGCACCAGTACAAGCATTTGGGTTTTTAACCGATAGTCCAGCTAAAATAACCCTTCAAGACAGTATTCTATCTGTCACAGAGGGTAAAACATTATCTTTAGTGGGTGGTGATATAACTATGAATGGTAAATTATTGTCTGTTTCGGGCAGAGTACCGGTTGTTGCAAAGGAGTTCACAACTCAACTAGCTGCTCCTAATGGTCGAATAAATTTAGCTAGTGTTGCATCTAAAGGTGAAGTTATTCCCACAGAATCAGGATTAAATATTCAGGCTGAAACTGGAAATTTTATTATGGATCACAGTAAAATAACTACCACTGGCGTTGGTGGTGGAGATATTTTTATCCAAGCTGGTCTGTTCAAGTTAGTCAATAGTGATATAGTCGCTGACACTATAGACGGACAGTCTGGAGGTACAGTAGATATTAAAGCAGATACTATAGTGTTAGATGGAGCAGATAACTATTCCTATATATCGTCTACTGTATTTGGAAATGGTAATGGTGGGAGAGTTAATTTATCAGCCAGACAATTTACTTTACGCAATGGAGCTATAATTTTTACCGGTGGTGTTGGAAGTGGTAATGCTGGGTCAATTTATGTTGATGTAGCTGAAACTTTGTCATTTTCTGGTAAATATAATAGTGAGATATTGACTCCAAGTTTATTTTCTAGTGCAACTCTTGGTAGTGGACAAGGCGGGAATACGGAAGTGATAGCACGAGACATTATTATAACTAATGGAGCCCAAATTTCTAGTTCCACATTTAGCTCCGGAAAAAGTGGTAATGTAACTGTAAAAGTAACTGATACCCTAACTATCTCAGGAAAAGATGAGGCAGGGTTAATGAGTGGTATTTTTGCCAGTAGCCAGCCTCTTATTGTGATCGATCCAACCTATAATACAGGTGATGCTGGAAATATTAATGTTGAAGCCGGAAAAATAAATCTGTCTAATGGTGGAATTATTACCACTCGCACAATGGGATTAGGAAATGCTGGTATTATCAGAGTTAAAACCAATAAACTGACAGCTACTGGGAGAAATTTTAGTGAATATTGGGGTAGATATTTGTACAGTGGTATTTCAAGTACTTCATTAGTTGCCGATGAAATTGGTGGTAATGCTGGGGATTTAATAATAGATGCTAATATAATTAGTATAGCTGATTTGGGTAGGATTGCTACTTCAGCAGCCAACGCTGGAGGTGGAAATATCAGTGTAACAGTTAAAGACTGGCTAAGTTTTTATCGTGGGCAGTTAACTACTAGCGTAAATGGTGGCATTGGTAATGGTGGCAATATTACAATTACCGACCCACTTTTCATAACCATGAACAACAGTAAAATAGTAGCACAAGCCGATGAAGGACATGGTGGTAATATCTACCTTAAAACTGACAACTTTATGATTTCTACCTGTAGTGTGGTCAGTGCATCTTCAAGGTTAGGTATAGACGGTAATGTCATCATTGATTCACCAAACATAAATGGTGGATTTTCATTAGCACTGTCAAAGGATGCTAGGGATATTAGTAAATTACTGCTAGAACCTTGTCGTCTACGAGGTAGTACTTTTTATATCCTTGAAGTAAATGGTAGTCCGCCAGTTCCAAGTGACTATCAACCAGCATTCTATTTTCCTAAAAGCTAAAACAAATGCCAAGGCATAACCTTGGCATTAGTGGTAAATTAAGGATTATTTCTTTCCAATAGCATGTTTCTTTTTTATCTTCCTAAAAGAACCATTCTTATAAATTTTTCTCAATCCTTTATTAAAATCTATCAACTTTTTTTGAGCATTAATAGCTTTTTTAGAAATAGCAATATAAATTTTATTCATAGCAAGAACTGGTTTGATAAATTCTATTTTATCAGATATACCCGGAACATCTGTTTCCAAGAATTCTGTTAGACGGTAAAGACCAACGGATTTACTATCAGCCATCAAATCCAACTTACCTTCATAAAGCATTTTCATTCCATCATCTAAATTAGCAACTGGAATTTTTTTAAGAAAATCAGCAGAATCAAACTTCTTACTTGTTGCGTAACCTCTTACAACTCCAATTTTATAGTTTTTCAGCTCTGGCAATTCCGTGAATGAAATACCAGTTTCCTTTTTCTTAAAAAAACCAGTCCGAACTTGTCCAATCGGTGCGGAGAAGAAATAACTTTTCGCCCTTTCAGCAGTTCGATAAGCACCTAATAATGCATCATAATCTCCTTCCCCCGTATATTCTAGTGCATCTGTCCATGAGCTAAATTTAAATTCAACTTCATATTCTTGAGTTTCCAGAGCAGTTTTAACAACTTCAGAAACCCAGCCATTATCAGGTAACTCTGAACCATAGTAGGGAGGAAAATCTACTGTTATAAACGTAAACCTTTTCCCAGCAGCAAAACATGATGCTGAATGGAGTAATGCTACAATCAAAAAGAAAACAGTACGTTTCATCTTATATACTCACCAACAATTTGAGATTTTAATATGTCTTCATTAACACTTTAACACAATACACAAAATTCGCCCACCCAATATAACACATATTCTAACTTCAATAAGCAATAAAAATCAAGCCAATATTTCATTAAAAACTTTATGTATTATATCTTAATAAAAAATTCACCGGTAATCCTAAACAAAGTAGTGACAAACCCAAAAACCTTCAAGGTCTCAAAAACTTCAGGAGGTTTGCCATTACTTAATTTTAAGGACTATCAAAATCATCTAGTATTCAAGGTATTAATTTACAAGTGATATATTGACTCAGGACATTAGGCAAAGTTCTGTTGTCAAACCAATCTGGTCTTGCACCAGTAATCCTTGAAAGCAGTATATTGTATTATAATTTTGGTAACTTCTCAAATTTTTAATAACATTAATTATTAATAAAATCCATATTGAAAGAATTATTTTCTACCATGCCAACTAGCCATAACCTTTTTAACATAACGTTGAGTCTCTCGTATCCGGGGAATTCGCCCCAATCTAGCTACCCGACTTTCACCACTGTTATAGGCAGCTAGGGCTAACTTAACATTTTTAAAACGCTTTAATAATTTACCAAAATAAAAGGCTCCACAATTGAGATTTAATTGAGGATCAAACAATACATCTCGTTCTAAACCACACTGAGATTTGCCAGTCTTTGGCATAATCTGAGTTAGTCCTCTAGCCCCAACCCTAGATACGGCTCGTGGATTCCAAGATGATTCATGCTTAATCAAGGCGTGAAACAAACGGTAATCTATATCATATCTGTTAGCAGCCTGAGTAGCCAAATCATGTAAAGTACTACTACCTACTGTATTACCCACTGATTTTTTAATTGGGACCGTATAAGCATCGTATGAATGAGTTGATTGAAAATTACCAGTACAACCAACTGACATAATAACAATTGTTAACAATCCGAAAAATTTAATGTGTTTTAACATTATTTACCATCCTGAGCTAAATTTGAATTATAAAACTCAATTATCAAGTTTTTTGTTTCTTACGAATTGGTAATTATTTTTTTGGCTTCTTGATATTTAATCATGGTTTTATCGAGAATATCTGATGGCAAAGTAGGACCAGGAGCTTGTTTATTCCAATCCAAAGTGTCTAAATAGTCTCGCACAAATTGTTTATCAAAACTTTTAGGACTAGTTCCAACCTGATATTCTTGCATATCCCAAAAACGTGAAGAATCTGAAGTTAAAACTTCATCAATTAAAACCAATTTACCATTCAAATCAACACCAAATTCAAACTTGGTATCGGCAATAATAATGCCACACTTCTTAGCGTAATCACTTGCATGATTATAAATTTTTATACTAATATCACGCACCTGTTTCGCCAATTCTGTTCCAATCATAGCACAAGTTTCAGTAAAGGTAATATTTTCATCATGTGAACCCATAGCGGCTTTAGTGGAAGGTGTATATATTGAGTTTGGTAACTTTTCTGCCAGTTGTAAATTTTGTGGTAAAGTGATGCCACATATCTTGTTATCTACTTGATAATCTTTCCAACCGGAACCAATTAAATAACCACGAACCACAGCTTCAATTGGTAATGGTTTAAACTTTTTAACGATAACTGCACGAGCTTGGACTTGCCTTAGCTCATCTTTATCAGATAATATATCCTCTAACTTAATTTTGGTTAGATGATTAGGTATGATAGAACTGGTAAAATCAAACCAAAAATTTGATAATTCAGTCAGTAATTTTCCTTTATTGGGGATTGGGGTTGGTAGAATAACGTCATAGGCTGATATACGATCAGTGGCAACAATTAACAAATATTGTTCATCAACTGTATAAATATCACGAACTTTGCCACGCTTGAGCAATGATAAGCTGGGTAAATTTGATTCAAATAAAACCATTTTTTTCTAATAAGTGTGTATAATTGGTAACTATAACAATTCTTAATGTTACAATGTTCAGTTCTTAAATAGACATCAATGTAAACTATCAGTTACTTATGAAGGCTTAACAATATTTAATTGTAAAATATAAGATTTATGCACTCGTAAATTAAATTCAACTAAACATATAAAAAATTGTGCGACTTTACCAAATTATTATCTTTTTATCATCCGTAAGCATCATTGTACCAGTGATTGCAAACGAATTTGAAATATGCCGTCCTTTTAGTGAGGTTGCTCCTCCACGTCCATTCTCATCTTTACCCATAACTGATACAGTTCAAATAGAAGCTAATGAGGTAATTATACAGGAAAAACTTGGAACCTCAACTTTTATTGGTGATGTTTTTCTAAAGCGTGCAGATCAAATTTTAATTACTCCACATGTTACTTATGATCGTAACAGTGACATAATCAGTGCTGATCAAAGATTTAATTATTGGGATAAAAATTTTACTATTAGTGGTTCAACTATTAAATTACGGGCTAAAAAGTATGGCATTATGTCAGATGTTAAATACTGGCTATTGAATCGCCGTGCTAGAGGTCAAGCTAAGAAAATAGTTAAGGAATCCGAAGATATAATCAATTTAGAGCAGACTCGTTATACAACTTGTGATTCTCATAGAGAAATTTGGTCTTTGTCTGCTAATAGTATGGTTTTAGATAATCTTAAAGAAGAAGGAACTGCTATTCATGCAACTTTACATTTATTGGGATTACCAGTATTTTATTTTCCATACATGTCATTTCCCATTGGAGATAAACGTAAATCTGGATTTTTAGCTCCAAACATGGGAAGTTCAGATGAAACTGGCACAGAGTTTAGCATACCCTA
>JAUCGN010000099.1 GCA_030378125.1 Thiotrichales bacterium HSG1
TAGATGAATTACTAGCAGGTAAAGCCTTTACTGATCCTACACAAAAAGTTGATATGCCTAAAGAATGGTTAGAGCAATCAATTGAATATGAACAATGGGCAAAAGGAGCAGACCTAGCTATTTCTTTAGATCAACAATTGTATCCGGCTTTGTTACCAATCATTAAAAAATATGGTAAGCAAAATAAACTTGATATTGCAGTTCAGGAAGGTACTTGTGGAACTTCTGCCAAGGCTTTGAAAGATAAAATCGCTGACATTGCTGGTTTTTGTTGTCCACCGAGTGAAACGGATCGATTGACTGGAATTAAGTTCCATACTTTGGGAATTGCTTCTCTAGTTTTGTTGATTCATCCTGAGAATCCAATTGATAATTTAACTTTTGAGCAGATTCAGAAAATTTTTCAAGGTAATTTTTTTCGTTGGTCAGATGTCAATGGACCAAGAAAAATGGTTCAGGTATTAGGCAGATTGCATTGTAAACAAAGACCTGGCCATTGGAGATTGATATTAGATAATGAGGATTTGTTTAGTCCCCGCATGTCAGAAGTAGGTACTATTCCAGATATGATATCGGAAGTTGCCAATAATCCGTCCGCCATTGGATATGAAACTTTATGGATGTGTGAGCATTATCAATCCAAGGGTAAAATTAAGGTATTATCTGTTGATTCTGTTGCACCAACAGATAATGAGAAATTGCTTACTGGAGAATATCCATTATATAGAACTTTTAATATAACTACTTGGGAACTAAAACCAAATGCTGAAGCTCAAAAGTTAACTAAGTATTTGATTGAGCATATGGGAGATGTAGAAGCTAAGTACGGAATTGTACCAGTACAGAAATTACGGGCTGCTGGTTGGAAATTTAAAGATAATGAAGTTATTGGTGAACCTAAGTAAATATTTTGGAATATAAACATGTTTGGTAATGGTTAAAGCTGAAACTTTAAGTTCTAGCTTTAAATTCTAGCTTTAAATTCGAAAAAATTAAATAGTTTATGCTTCAATACAAAGTACTTTAACTAACCCATTAATAATTTGTAGGAGTTTGCAATGTTAAATAAGTTTTCGCTAGTTTTAATTGTTCTATTTTTCTACGGTTGTAGCAATACTACGATTGTTAAAGAACAGCCTCAATCAGAACCAATATTTACCGGGAGTGCAAGTAATATTTTGGCCCAAGCTAAACAGTACTACGATAAGAATGATTTTAAAAAAGCCTTTGTTGGTTATAAAAAAGCTGCCATTATGGATGTGGCCGTAGCTCAAAACAACTTAGGATTTATGTATTATGAAGGCAAAGGAATTACCCAAAATTTTACCCAAGCTGCTGACTGGTTTCATAAAGCTGCTAAACATGGACTATCTGATGCCCAGTATAATCTAGCTCATATGTATCAAAACGGTCAGGGAGTAACTAAGGATTTTGCCAAAGCATTAAGTTGGTATCAAAAGGCTGCTAAACAAGGTGATTCTAAAGCTAAACTTAGTTTAGGCCACATGAGTTATGCTGGAATGGGCGTACAACAAAATATTCTACATGCAAAACGTTTTTTTTGGAAAGCTGCCATGAGTGGAGATGCACAAGCTCAACACCATTTGGCCAAAATGTACTATAGCGGTGAAGGGATCAACAAAAACTATTCTGAAGCTGAACGTTGGTTTATTAGAGCGGCTGAACAAAATTACGCTCCAGCCCAATATGAGTTAGGTTTAATGTATTATAACGGAAAATATGTTAAACAAAATTTTTCTAAAACTGAAAAATGGTTTCGCAAAGCCGCCAAACAAAATTATGCTCCAGCCCAAAGTGGAATGGGAAATTTATATTATCAAGGCAAAGGGGTAAAACAGCATTTTGGTGAAGCTGCTCATTGGACGACAAAAGCTGCTAAACAAGGATTGGCAGATGCTCAAAATAATCTTGGAATGATGTATTACAAAGGGCAAGGAGTTAAAAAAGACCTAATACAAGCTTACAAATGGGTCACTTTAGCAGCTAAACAGGATAATCAAGCAGCCCTTGGTGGACAAAACTTCTTATTAAAAAACCTGTCTGTCAAACAAGTTGAAGAAGGGGAACATTTAGTTCATAAAGAATTACTAAAAAAATAAATACTTAATCATCATGTGAATTAAACTAAAAGTTATGCTTATTCAACGTCTGTCTATCATTGGAGTTGGTTTGATTGGTGCATCTTTAGCTAGTGGTCTTAGAAAAGCTGGAGAATGTAATGAGGTTATTGGCTGTGGACGTGGTGTTGAAAATTTGCGTACTGCAGTTGAACTAGGAATCATAGACCGTTATTATCATGATCCAGTTGCGGCAGTGCAAGATGCTGATATAGTTATAATAGCAGTGCCAATAGGTGCCATAGGTAAGATATTTAAAACTATCAATAATGCTTTAGCTCCCAAAGCTATAATCACTGATGTTGGTAGTACAAAACTCAGTGTTATTAACGATGCAAAACAATACTTAACTCAACATTTGCCCTATTTTATTCCCGGCCACCCCATTGCCGGTTCCGAAAAAAGTGGAGTCACAGCCTTTAATCCAAATTTATTTAATAATAATAAGGTTATACTAACCAGTTTACCAGAAAACGAAGCATCTGCAACTTCTTTGGTTCAAAACATGTGGGAAATAGTTGGTGCTAAAGTAATAAATATGCAGGCGAGCCATCACGATCAACTACTAGCGGCTACCAGCCATTTACCTCATCTGTTAGCTTATAGCTTGGTGAATACCCTTGCTAAAATGGATTCTAAAACAGAAATATTTCAACTTGCAGCTGGTGGATTTCGGGACTTTACTAGGATCGCATCCAGTGATCCACAGATGTGGCATGACATATGTCTGTCTAATCAAGATGCTATCTTACAAATGTTGGAACTTTTTAATAGTGATCTAAATCAATTAATTACTGCAATTCAACAAAAAGATAGCGAGCAAATTGAAGCCATTTTTTCTCATGCAAAAGCTACTCGTGATGAATTGATTGCTCCCCAAAATAGGTAGTGGTTCAACCTGCCATGTCTTTCAAAATTCTGGAAGGTTCATTGATACCTATTTTAGGACTACCCTCTATAATCGATGAAAAATGTAAATTCCCATAGGCGAATCTAACGGATCACTCACTTGACTGGGTTTTAATCTAAAAATAACTTTCATAGGGGCAGGAGTGCTGGAATCATCTTTCACATTTTTAGTTAGAGAATCACGGTCCATATCTGAATATTGTTTGACTAATTTGGTAAAGTTCACATCTTTAGAACGAGCATGACGTACTAGTTTATTAGCAAATTCAAGAGCAGAATTATGGTTGTAATAAAACCTCTTTCCGGGTACTGAGGATTTCATTTCGGTGTGACCAATAACAATAAATTCAAAATCACCTGGAGATACTGGTGGTTGTTTGGGATCAGGAACTCTGCTAGTGTCTAATTGACCTAAATTTGAGGGTAAAAACTTTTCGGCTGCCTTACGCAAAGTTTCCTGATTGATTTTAGCTAATTTATGTGCTTGTTTAGCATCAAATTTTTCTGCTTCTACTCCAACACGAGAGATGGTAATTTTTATTAACTTATCACCCCGTTTGATTTTTGATACCACATCTAAGTTTTTTATAACTTCACCAAAAATAGTATGATGACCATCTAACCATTGAGTTGGGCGATTAGTGATTATAAACTGACTACCATTGGTATTTGGTCCTTTGGTGGCCATAGAAAGCATACCCGCTTTGGAATGTTCTAATTCTGGATGAAACTCATCGGCAAACACAAATCCTGGACCATTAGCACCAGTACCAGTTGGATCGCCAGTTTGTACCATAAATTCCTTGACGTTGTGAAAAATCAGGTTTTGGTATAAAGGCTTAGTAATTTGTTTTTTAGTTTCAGGGTTTTGCCATGTAATTGTACCATCAGATAAACCAATAAAATTCATTACTGTCATGGGAGCCTGTTGGTAGAATAATTTAGCCGTTATAATACCCCTATCAGTATGAATTTTGGCAAAGATTCCTGATTGTGAAGTAGTTGCAAACAATGGGGTAACGGTTAAACATAATACAATTAATAAAAATCTGGTAAACATAATTTTTTAGTCAATTGGATAAATTAAGAAATTTTGAAATAGCATGATACTCATGATATTGAATATATCAATAAGTACATAATCTTATACAAATAATGGAGTTTTCTGAAAGAATAACGGAATATTTTTCAGAGTAATAAATTGGGTAAGTTGCAATGAACTGCAAATCCTGTAAATCCACTTGAACCTACAGGACTTAATTAACAATACTACATGTCATAAACAGCTACTTCTGGTAATCCAACTTGTTTTAGTAAATTAGCTCGTACTTTATGAAACGAATTGTTGACTTTAATTTGCTCAGATAACATGTCTAAAGCATTGTACCAAAAACCATGTTTAGCATATAAAGCTGCCATATTATCCTTACTTGCCACTGCCAATATAGACGGAACATCAACCCGTTTAATACTACTCATTGCACTTACATTTAAAGATGGATTATCATAATCACATACTAACGATATAGACCATTCATATTCCACATTTTTTTCTAAGTTTAATTGGTAATTACTAAGAGGTAATGTGTGTATACCAGCTTCAACAGAATCCAAGTGGAATGTATCTTTCAACAGTGGAATTTCAGAGAATTCAGTCAATTTTTCTGGAGCTTTGTCTATAATGAAGATAAAATCTACATCTTGCAAAGACTCAGATACTGACCAATACAAAGTTGGTTTGGCATCAGTAGTTTTTCCAGTATGTTTTGGCACTAACAGACGTAGGGCGATCTCATTTTGAACATTCCAACAACTACTAGGTGTATTCTTCACGGCCCTCATACCACGCATGCCTCTCATACCACGTATACCTCTCATACCACGCATGCCTCTCATACCACGCATACCTCTCATACCACGTGTACCTGACACTATACTTCTAGTTATTTCATCTCCTCCAGTTGAATTGTAAATAACATCTTTCGCTTGCACTTGAGAAATTGGACCAGAAATAGTCAGTAACAGACCAGCTATTAAACTATAAAAATTGAGATTATTCATAACCTTCTCCGTTTTAATTAATTTAGAGAAAATACTCAAATAAAACACATAACAACCATCGGTAAGTATAACACAAAATATAAATAAAATCCATAAAATATGGAAATTCTCAAAAATCTATGTGTATCTAATCTCGAATAGTTAATATGCACATGGATTGTTGTCTGTCAATCACTTAAAATATATTTCTGTATAGTATTTGCTAAATATTACGCTAGAGTTCAGTTTGATAACTTAGAGTTATTTTGATTTAAATAACAATTATTAATAGTCCTCGTTTCAAAATTTACGCATTGTATATTTGGTTAATCGGTAACAAAATATCTATCAATTTTATAAAGCTTGTTTCCAGATTAAATTATAGTTAGATTTTGACCCTACCTCCATCAAACACAAAAATGGCTTTGATAACCTTTATAACTATGGAACTATTGTTATGTAAAACCGTCCCTAGCTATTGTTGTTATATCAGCATATAAATGCTAGAATGTTTGGAATCATGGCAGCTAGTAAGGAGTGCAGATTTAATAATATACGAAACTTGAATCTGACAAGTTTTTACTTTATTCAATCCCAAATCCCAAATTTAATGTCATATTTTATTTTTTTAGGAAGTTAGAGGCAGTTATATGCAAGTTTATTATGATAAAGATGCAGATTTATCATTGATTAAGAGTAAAAAAGTTACTATTATTGGTTATGGTTCCCAAGGCCATGCTCACGCTAACAATCTCCATGAATCTGGAGTAGAAGTTGTAGTTGGATTACGAAGTGGCTCTGCATCAGAAACCAAAGCTCAATCTGCTGGTCTACAAACCAAATCAGTTGAAGATGCCGTTGCTTGGGCTGATCTAATTATGGTATTAGCTCCAGATGAACATCAGGCCAAAATTTATAGAGATAGCATTGCTCCAAATATAAAATCTGGTTCTGCATTAGCTTTTGCTCATGGTTTTAACATTCATTTTGAACAGATTGAACCAGCTAAAAACATTGATGTAATTATGATTGCTCCTAAGGGACCCGGACATTTAGTGCGTTCCACATATACTCAAGGAGCCGGAGTACCAAGTTTAATTGCAGTTTATCAAAACTCCTCTGGTAAAGCTAAAGAGATTGCACTTGCTTATGCTTCTGCCAATGGTGGTGGTAGGGCTGGGGTTATTGAAACTACTTTTAAGGAAGAAACTGAAACTGATTTATTTGGTGAACAAGCCGTACTGTGTGGTGGATTGACTTCCTTAGCACAAGCTGGATTTGAGACTTTAGTCGAAGCTGGTTATGCCCCGGAAATGGCATATTTTGAGTGTATGCACGAACTAAAACTTATCGTGGATTTGATGTATGAGGGCGGAATGGCAAACAGTCGTTATGCCTGTCTCTTATCACAATCTGCCGTTGCCGACGATAAGGTCCGT
>JAUCGN010000100.1 GCA_030378125.1 Thiotrichales bacterium HSG1
CGTGAAGAAGATATTATGGGAATTATTGAAGGTTAACTTTTAAAGAACACATAGGAAAAATATTATGCCTAAAGAAGTACGTTTTGCTGATGATGCACGCCAACAAATGGTTAAAGGTGTTGCTGTTTTAGCCAATGCTGTAAAAATAACTCTTGGTCCTAAGGGACGCAATGTAGTTTTGGACAAATCTTTCGGTTCTCCAACTGTAACTAAAGATGGTGTATCCGTTGCTAAAGAAATTGATTTAGAAAATAAATTTGAGAATATGGGTGCTCAAATGGTTAAAGAAGTAGCATCCCAAACTTCTGATGCTGCTGGTGATGGAACTACTACTGCTACAGTATTAGCTCAATCCGTCTTGACCGAAGGCATGAAAGCTGTTGCTGCTGGCATGAATCCTATGGATTTAAAACGTGGCATTAACAAGGCAACTACTGCTGCTGTTGAAGAATTAAAGAATTTATCCGAACCTTGTGCTGATGATAAAGCTATTGCTCAAGTAGGTACTATTTCTGCTAACTCTGATAATGCTATTGGCGATATCATTGCTCAAGCCATGGGCAAAGTTGGTAAAGAAGGCGTAATCACTGTTGAAGAAGGTTCTGCTTTAGATAACGAATTAGACGTTGTTGAAGGTATGCAGTTTGATCGTGGTTATTTATCTCCTTATTTTGTAACCGATCAACAAACCATGACTACAGAATTAGAAGGCCCAATGATTCTGTTACATGACAAGAAAATTTCTAACATCAGAGAAATGTTACCAATTTTAGAAGGTGTTGCTAAAGCTGGTAAATCTTTAGTTGTTATCGCTGAAGATGTTGACGGTGAAGCATTGGCTACTTTGGTAGTAAACACTATTCGTGGCGTAGTTAAAGTTGCTGCTGTTAAAGCTCCTGGATTTGGTGATCGCCGTAAAGCTATGTTACAAGACATTGCTATTTTGACTGGTGGCCAAGTTATTTCTGAAGAAGTTGGTTTAAGCTTAGAAAAAGCTACTTTAGAAGATTTAGGTAGTGCTAAACGTATTACTATCAGCAAAGAAAACACTACTATCATTGATGGTGCTGGTGATTCTGCTGGTATTGAAGATAGAGTTAATCAAATTCGTTCCCAAATTGCTGATGCAACTTCTGACTATGATCGGGAAAAATTACAAGAACGTGTAGCTAAATTAGCTGGCGGTGTAGCAGTAATTAAAGTTGGTGCTGCAACTGAAGTTGAAATGAAAGAAAAGAAAGCTCGGGTTGAAGATGCTTTACATGCTACTCGTGCAGCAGTTGAAGAAGGTGTAGTTCCTGGCGGTGGTGTTGCTTTAGTTAGAGCTTTAAGTGGTATTAAAGAGCTTAAAGGCGATAACGAAGACCAAAATGTTGGAATTAACATTGCGTTACGTGCTATGGAAGAACCATTACGTCAAATCGTAACTAACGCTGGCCAAGAAGCTTCCGTTATTCTGAATGAAGTAAAGAACAATTCTGGTAACTATGGTTATAATGCAGCCACTGAAGAATATGGCGACATGGTAGCTATGGGTATTTTAGACCCAACTAAAGTTACTCGTTCAGCTTTACAGAACGCTGCTTCCATTGCCGGTTTGATGATTACTACTGAAGCTATGGTTGCTGATGCTCCTAAGGAAGACGATGCTCCTGCTGGTGGTATGCCTGATATGGGCGGCATGGGTGGAATGGGCGGTATGGGTGGAATGGGCGGTATGATGTAACCCGTTTATCTAGTCCTAAAATAGTATTGACAAGCCTTCCAGAGTAGTTTGTGAAACACGGGAAGGTTTTTTAAATTCTTAGTTATAATGTTGAGTAGTCCTGAACAAAGTAGTGTTATATAAAATTAAACAATATTAGCATTATAGTGAAGAATGAAAGAATCCCTACCCAAATAGCTCCAACATAATTTTTCGATATTTAAAGAAAGCGATGTTTTAATACAACCAGATTCTTAACTCCTAGCCGATTCTGGATATCAAGGTATTAAAAAATATCCTGAAAATTCTGTCATACCTATAGAAAAAATGGATTCCTAGTACATATGAAGCCAAAATTCATAATAGAATGCTTTCAAAAAGACGTGTTTTAATTGAAAACATTAATCGATTGTGCAAAATTTTTCGTTGTGTTAAAGAAGTTTATCTAGGTAAACACAAAAATTACGGTTTAACATGGCGATTAGTTGCTGCTCTTGTCAGTTTGAGAACTAGCTCTATTTAGGAAAGATGTCTAGTTATCATTAACGTTGTCCACTGTTCCACCAAATCCGACAAGCACCTTCATCTGATACCATGCAAGGACCTATTGGCTCGCGTGGAGTACATTTACCATATAACTTACACTCGTTAGGGTAAATTTTGCCTAAAACTACTTTGGCACAGTCGCAACCGGTCGGCATTTCTCCCAATTTCTTACGTTCTGGATCGGCATAACAAGGCAAACAAATACGAGCATCATGGGCTGCATAAGTTTCCTTCAAGGCAAAACCAGATTTTGGAATAATTCCCACTCCTCGCCAATTGGCATCCACTATATCAACCACTTGAGCCAAATGTTGTTTGCCAGTTATATTGCCTCCCTTATTCACAACCTCTGGATAACAATTGTCTAAAAAACATTGTTTTTCTTGTAATTGGCGTAAAGTAGAATGAAATGCTGCCAATAAACTGGTTGGGGAAAAGCCTGCTATTGCAGTGGGTATATGATGCTTTTCTGGTACAAATTTCCATTCTTCTGGACCCATCACAGTGGAAACATGACCGGGGGCAATCAGAGCATCAAAACCCGGTTTACCAGAATCCAATAACATTGCTACTGCTGGCCAAGTCAACCGTCCCGACATTAAGACCAACAGGTTTTTCGGCACACCTTGCACTAACATAGAAATCACTGGCAAAATAGTGGTTTCAAATCCAGCTGCAAAAAATACCACAGTTTTATCAATTTGTTCGGCGATCTGGACAGCTTCCAAAGGTGATGCAATTGGTCGTACATCAGCCCCAGCAGCCCGTGCTTGTTCCAAAGAGCGAATTTCATTACGAGGCAAATTCACTGGTACTCGCAACATGTCTCCAAATGTAACTAAAGTTATTGGTTCATTCAAAGCTAATTGAATTGCTTCATAAATATCTTCTTCTGGACATACACAAACTGGACAACCGGGGCCTGGAATTAAACTGATATATTTTGGCAAAATACCACGCAAACCAGCTTGAGAAATGCTACGTTCATGACCACCGCAAACATTCATAATTTTAATCGGTTTGACCAAATCCAAAGCCCGAATCTGCTGTAACCAAAATTTTGCATTATGTAACATGGAACTAAACTCTATTTTATTTAGGGAATTTCACGATTATACTCAACATGGTAATAAATTTGATTTTTGATAGGTCAGATTTATGAAGAGTTTAAGTTATTCCCGGGTTAAGTATAACTTCTTTGTACAGGATAAAAATTATGAAGAGAGAGTAATAAATAAATTAAAATAAAGATTGTCACAAAATATCAAACCTAAAAAATATATTACTTACTCTATAAAAAATTATCCCATTTAGGATGGAATAAAGCAAGAATAATATTATTAAGTCAATTTATATTATGCTTAATTGTTGCCTAACACAGTCAATACTTCAAAAAGAAGGAGTTAATATAACAGGTTTTTTCTTAGGAATCTTTTTAGCTTCTAAACTTTTCAATATTTCTTGATGTAAAATCAATAAATTAGAATTATCAGGGTCTATTACTAATCCTTTTTTTGATAAACGTAAACTTTCTGTCAACTTATTTTGCTGGTATTTGGACCTCGCCAATTTACCATAATGTGAAGAAATTTCTCGTATTCCTGCCATTGCCAAAGGATTTTCCGGTTCAATAATTAATACTTGTTCATAAGTTTGATGAGCCAAATCAAATTGGGTTAATTGTAACTGTTGACTAGCTAAAATTAATAGGTTTTGTATTTTATCCAAAGGTTTAATTTTTGGAACTTTTGGAACTTTTGGAACTTTTGGAATTTTTGAAAATGATGGAATTTTTGATATTTTAGGTAGTATAATCTTTGGTGGAGCCTTTTTTGGTGGAGCTTTGTTTGGAATTTTTAAAACCGGTTGCATTTTCAAGATAATTTGATCACGCAATGCTATCAAACCAGCATGAGTTGGTAACACAGTCAAACCTTTTGTAATCAATTCTAAATTTTTGGTTAAATTCTTAGTAGTAGCTAATTTTTTATATTTATCAGCTATTTGTTTTAATCCAATTTTAGCTTGAGTATTGTTTGGGTCTAATTCTAAAACCTGTTGATAAGTTGCAAAAGCATTACTGTTTGGTGGCAAAGTTAATTGCAAGTTATTCAGTTGAATTTTAGCTTTTTTGAGTAACTTTTTTATTTTTTTATTAAATTTATCCTGTTGCCGTTTTAGTTCTCTTTTATCCAACAATTCCTGTCGCAATTTCAATAAACCAGAATGGTTGGGAAAATTGTCTAAGGCTCTATTAACTAAAGATAAATTATGTAATGATTGTAAATATTGATCGGCGATCTTCACTAACCTAGCTTGAGCTAATTCATTATTTGGTTCAAGAGTCAAAACTTGTTTATAAATATTAGTTGCAACCTCTAATTTAGTTTGATTTTTGGCTTTATTTAATAATTGTTGAATATGCTTCTTTTTCTGTTGTTCCAAAAGTAAAACTTGAATTTTTTGTTTTAAACTCAATAAATTTTTGTGGTCAGGTTGTACCGTTAAACCCTGTTGAACAAATTTTAAACTTTTGGCTAAATCACTAATATTAGTTTGAGCTAGTTTATAATAATGTTCAACGATATTATCAATACCATTTTTAGCAGTAAAATTATCTGGTTCCAATTGTAAAATCTGTTGGTAAGTGACATAAACATTATCATTTTTTGGAGTTAATATTTTTTGATTATCCCATTGAATTTCAGCTTGTTTTAATAAAGGTTGAATTGGATCGTTAAAATATGGCTGTCCAAAATATAATGTCCCAATAACCATCAATGCAAATGCCAGCATAAATAGTTTTTTATTAATTTTAGGTTTAGGTACAACTTTGGGGACAAATCCTTGTAAGGCATCTTTAAATTCAGTAATAGTTTGAAAGCGTTTTTCATGTTTAATTGCCAAAGCTCGCATAATCGCATCATTTATGGATTGTGAAATATCTATTTTCATATCAATCGGAGCTACCAAAACATCTTCACAAAATCGATCCGTAGCTGCTGGTGGCAATTTTCCAACTATCATCAAATATAACAAAGCTCCACAAGCATAAATATCAGTCCAAGGCCCAATTTTACCTCTCCCAGAATATTGTTCCAATGGTGAATAACCATGTTTTAATACTAAATCCAAAGTGTGACTTTGTCCTCCAACTACATGTCGAGCCGCACCAAAATCAATTAATACTGGTATGCCAGATTTTAATATACGAACATTTTGAATAGAAATATCTCGGTGATAAATATGTTGGGTATGAACTTCTGTCAACGCATCTAATAACGGTAATATAATATCTAATGCTTTTTTAACTGGTAAATTACCCCCAACTTGGTTTATAATGGTTTCAGGGTTTAATCCTTCCAGATAATCCATCACCATATAACCGGTTTGATTAGCTTCAAAAAAATTAATTACTCTAACAATATTTGGATGATCAAACTTAGCAAGATGGCGAGCTTCATCAATAAACAGGTGTAAACCTTGATTAAAAGTATTTTCTTGTTTTTTTAATGGGATAACATTAGCTGTTATTACATCACGAGTAGCTAAATTTGCTGGTAAATATTCTTTAATAGCTACTTTTTTTTGTAACCGTTGATCAAGACCAAGATAGGTAGTTCCAAATCCACCCTGACCGAGGCTAATTCCAATAATATATTGATTTTGAAGGATAGTTCTTGGTTCAAGATATAACGGATGTTGTTGATACTTATGCTCATCAAAACCACATTGAGGACAACGTTTAATATGCTTTTTGTTGTACATGCATTTGATACAAAGCGTATCGAGGAATTTTTTCATGTTTAATTTACTTGTTTTACACGGACCGAATCTTAATTTGCTGGGAAAACGTGAACCAAAACATTATGGTAACGCTACTTTAGCAGATATTAATCAGATGCTTATGAAAACAGCTCAAACTGCTGGTCATAATCTAACTGCATTTCAAAGTAATGCTGAGCATGAGCTTTTAGAACAAATTCATGCTGCTAGCAATAATAAAGTTGATTTCATTATAATCAACCCAGCAGCTTTTACCCATACGAGTGTTACTTTACGTGATGCTTTATTAGCCGTTGCTATTCCATTTAT
>JAUCGN010000010.1 GCA_030378125.1 Thiotrichales bacterium HSG1
ATAGTTTTTCTGGTCGTTCTTTACTTGAGCCAACTGCTAGTGGCTGGAAAGTTAAACGAGATGGTGGTATTTTTGATCAATTTACTGGTGCAACTATCACTCCACGAGCAATAGTAAAAACTGTTCATAAGACCCTAATATTCTACCGAAAATATCGGGACAAAATATTTGCAGAATAATACTTCTTGAGTGTGATGGGATTAAATGATAATATGTTTGCCTTTGTGTTGGTTAAATTTCAAGCACCAATAACATTGCTAATGACGTTGTTAATGTAATTGTCTGCATAAATGATACTGGCAAAACTAGTATAATATGATTATATGTTAATGGAATAAATATTTGTTTATATTATAATTATTTTATACTAGATTTGCTATATCGTTGTGGGATTTAATGACATTATTTTTCCTAAAAATATTTATATTACGTTAAATAAATAAACAGTTTATTATTGCAACTAATTTTCCACAAATTTTTTGTAAGAATACCTTTTAATAACCTAATTTTACTTAGAAAAAAATTCTCACAAAATAGAAATATCCTAAACATCCACCAAGTGATATGTATTAATTCTATTTGTAAATTACTTGGTAGAAAATTATTGTATCAAAAGGTTATACTTAATAATTGGAATATGCAAACCAAAACGGTTAGATAAATGGCAAATATTGATTTACACTGTGGTGATGCTATTAAATTATTCAAAAAAATAGATAATTCATCCATTGATGTGATTATTTCTGACCCACCTTACAATTTAGGAAAAAACTATGGTAATAACCACGATTTGAAAAGTTATGATAAGTACATAGATTTTACTTGGTCATGGCTTTCAGAAGCTAAACGTGTGCTTAAGCCAACAGGTACAATATATGTATTTATGGGCGTTAGGTTTATATCATATTTATACGATATTTTGGAAAGAAGATTAGGAATGTATTTTAATAGTTGGATTGTGTGGCACTATACGCAAGGACTTGGAAAAACTAAAGGATTCTCTTCAAGGCATGACGATATTTTAATGTTTACAAAATCCGACAATTTTGTGTTTAATTTAGATGACGTGCGTGTACCACAAAAATATTACCGAGCAAAGAATAACATGCGAGGTGCAAATCCCGGAGATGTTTGGAAATTTTCTCATGTACATTACTGTAATCCAAATCGTCAAAACCATCCAACTCAAAAGCCTGAAGGTCTAATTGAAAGAATGGTTTTAGCATCAAGCAATGAGAATGATATTGTTCTTGACCCATTTTCAGGAAGCGGAACTACATTGAGAGTTTGTCAGCAATTAAACCGCAATGCAGTGGGTTTTGAATTAAATCCTGAATATATTACAATGATAAATTTGAGGCTAAATGAGCCATTTAAAGGATTCGATAGTATAGAACCAAAGATGAAAAGAGTACCTAATGATCTTAGGAAACCTGAGATTAGACATAGCTACCTAAAAAAGCATATAAAGTGGTTTCTAAAAAATCATGAGGGTTCTACTGATGAATTTAAAAAAGTTGTAAAAGAAAAATATGGAGATGATGTTTTTAACGTGGTAGAACAATATAATGAGTCAGGGACGTAAGAGCAAAAGTTGTTATTGAAAAGTAAATAAGATGCTGATTCTTAAATTAAGGTAGTCCTGCACAAAATACTGTTCGTTCTAAAAAATATGCTAAGTATCAAATATTTAATAGGTTTATCATTACACATTACAGGACTATCTAATCATCTTAATTTATTGTATTCACTTGAATAAATTTTAAATATGAAACCAAAAATAATTGATCTTTTTTGTGGAATTGGCGGTCTTTCCTATGGTCTTCATAAATCAGGTTTACAGGTAATAGCCGGAGTTGATACTGATAGTTCATGTCAATATTCTTTTGAGGCAAATTGTAAATCCAAATTTATTTGTGAAGATATTATTGAATTGAAAGGAAAAAAAATTAATAGCCTTTATACAAAAAATGATATTAAAATTTTAGTTGGATGTGCTCCTTGCCAACCTTTTTCTTCATATACTTTTAAGGGTGATAAACAAAAAGATCGTCGTTGGGAATTACTTTTTGAATTTTCGAGAATAATTAATGAAGTAAAACCAGATATTGTTTCGATGGAAAATGTTCCACAACTTTTAAATTTTAAAAAAGCTCCTGTTTTACAGAACTTTGTTAATAATCTTGAAAAAAATGGTTATTTTGTATGGCATCAAATAATTTATGCTCCTGATTATGGTATACCACAAAAAAGGAAAAGATTAATATTATTAGCATCTAAATTTGGAAATATATCTTTACTTCCAGCAACTCACACCTCAAAAAATTATTTGACAGTACGAGATGCCATTGGGCAATTAGATAAAATTAAATCTGGTGAATCGTCATCTAATGATTTTATTCATAAAGCTTCTAAATTATCAGACAAAAATTTACAAAGAGTAAGGCAATCTATACCTGGTGGTAGTTGGAAAAGAGATTGGGATAATAATTTAAAGTTAGATTGTCATAAAAATAGTAAGGGACAAACTTATGTTAGTATTTATGGACGGATGAAGTGGAGTGAACCTTCACCTACAATGACTACTCTTTGTATTGGAATAGGTAATGGTCGATTTGGACATCCTGAACAGGATAGAGCTATTTCTTTAAGGGAAGCAGCTTTGTTGCAAACTTTTCCTATAGATTATAAATTTGTAGATAGTCCTCAAAATTTAAAGGTTGGTCAACTAGCTAGACATATTGGTAACGCAGTTCCACCAAAACTTGGTGAAATAATTGGCAAAAGTATTATTAAACATTTAAAAGAACATAATTATGGTAAAAAGTAAATTTTCACCAGATGAATTAGAACTTATTGAAAAACAGGTAAATGACAATGCTGGTTCTTATGATTATAGAACTAAAGATTATCCATTTGAAGTTATTTGTAGCAAATTTGGAGAACAGGACGATCTGTCTTCAACATTATATGTTCCTGATTATCAAAGAAAATTTGTCTGGAAACCAGATAAACAATCAAGATTTATTGAATCCGTATTGTTAGGTGTGCCATTAACTCCATTTCTTGTTTCTGAAGATAAGGACTATAGATTAGAAATTATTGATGGTTCACAGAGGATTCGTACCTTATTAGCTTTTTACGAAGATAGATTAAGACTTAAAAAACTTGATAAATTAACAAAAATTAATACTGCTAAATTTAAAGATCTACCACGAGGCTTGCAAAATGATATAAAAAATAGAGATTTTAGAATTATTGTCGTAAGTGATGCTGACCCTTCAATTAGACAAGATGTATTTAATAGAATTAACACAAGTGGTGAAAAATTAACTGATAGTGAAATAAGGAAAGGTTCTTATTCAGGAAATTTTTATGACTTAATCCTTGGGTTAAAAGACCATACTGAATTTAAAAATATTTGTCCTGTTTCTAAAGATAAAGAAAAAAGAGGAGAATATGAAGAATTAATTTTAAGATTTTTTGCTTATGTTGATAGATATCAAGAATTCAAACATGATGTTGCAATATTTTTGAACTCATATCTTGATGATATGAACAAAATAACAGATTTTAATAGAGATAAGTATTTAAATACTTTTAATAATATGGTGAACTTTGTTAAAAATAATTTTCCAATTGGTTTTAGGAAAGAGGAAAAATTCAATAGTACTCCAAGAGTTAGATTTGAAGCAATTGCTGTAGGTGTTCATCTAGCGTTACAAGAAAATCCAAGTTTAACTGTTCAAGATGTTAAATGGCTTGATTCAACAGAATTTGCAGACCAAACAACATCAGATTCTAGCAATAATCCAAATAGATTAAAAAATAGAATTGAATTTGTAAGAGATTGTTTACTTGGTAAGATAGATAATCTGCACTATGATGAATAGAACTAAAGATAGTTTTAAAAAAAGGAAAGATGAAGTTGAAAATTACTTCTATTTTCTAGCTATTTTGAATGATGATGAAAATACCCGTTTAAAGTACAAAAAAGATGGTAATTTAGTCGAAGATATAATACCAGCACAATTTCAAAAAATACTAATAGCTAATAGTTTTTTATTACTTTACAATGTTATTGAAGCAACTGTTAGAAGTTCCATTTTGGAGATTTATTATGCTATTAAAGATAATGAAATAAACTTTGAACAACTTTCTGAAAATTTGAAGGAAATTTGGATTGAACAAAGTACTAACAATCTTAAACAAGGCAATTTCACATCAAATACTTTACATGATTGTGTATTGGATATTGCTGAATCAATTTTAACCAAAGAAACTATTTCATTTTCTGAAAATAAATTAGATTTTTCAGGTAACCTTGATGCACAAAAAATAAGAACTATTGCAAAACAATATGGCTTTAAAATGCCATCCAATGGTAGAAATTTAGAAACAATAAAAATTAAGCGAAATCATCTAGCTCATGGAGATTATACTTTCTCTCAAATAGGTAAAGATTTTACTGAAAAAGAAATTAAAAATTTTAAAGATGAAACATTCCAATTTTTAGAAGATGTAATTAATAAAATTGAACAATTTATTATTCAAGAGCGATATACACAAACTTAAAATTTAATCATTTACACTTTAACCATTAACAGGAAAAAAATATGGCTGTACAACAAAATCGTAAAACTCGTTCTAAACGTGGTATGCGACGTTCCCATGATAGATTGACTGCCCCAACCTTGTCCATTGAGCCAGAACTCGGAGAAGAACATCTTCGTCATCACATAAGTCCCTCTGGTTATTATCGAGGTCGTAAAGTAATTAACGTTAAGGATGATTAAAATTTGATTCCGCGTATTGCTTTAGACGCAATGAGTGGTGATCATGGACCTTCTGTAGTCGTACCAGCAGCTTTAAAAATATTATCAGACATAGATAATGTTCAAATAATTTTTGTTGGAGATGAGACCATAATCAACCCTCTAATAGTCGGACAACCGGCTGATATAATGCAACGTCTATCTGTTCGACATGCTAGCCAAGTTATAGAAATGGATGAACCGCCAGCACTCGCTTTGCGAAATAAGAAGGATTCTTCCATGCGAGTTGCGATTAACTTAGTTAAACAAAAAGAAGCAGATGCTTGTGTTAGTGCTGGTAATACTGGAGCTTTGATGGCAACATCTCGTTATGTATTAAAAACTTTGCCGGGTATAGATCGGCCAGCCATTATTACCGCTCTCCCTAATATTCAATATACATCTACCCATGTACTTGATTTAGGAGCAAATGTTGATGTTAATGCTGAACAACTGTTTCAATTTGCAGTCATGGGTTCGGTACTGACAAATGCTGTTGACAATCAAGAGAATCCTCGAGTTGGACTGCTCAATGTTGGTCAAGAGGGAATTAAAGGTAATGATCGAGTTAAAGAAGCATCCAAATTGTTAACCAACAGCTCTAGCATTAATTATATTGGCTTTGTTGAAGGTGACGATATGTTTACTGGAGAAGTAGATGTAGTTGTATGTGATGGCTTTGTTGGCAATGTATCCTTAAAGACTATGGAAGGAGTTGCCAAAATGATTAGTTTTTATTTAAAACAAAGTTATAAACAAAACTTATGGACTAAATTTGCCGGTTTGGTTTCTTTGCCGGGTCTCAACAGTTTGCGGAAAAAAATTGACCCACGCCGTTATAATGGAGCAAGTCTACTTGGTTTGCGTGGCATTGTGATTAAAAGTCATGGTGGAGCCGATATTTTCTCGTTTACTTACGCCATTAAAGAAGCCATTATTGAGGTACAAAAAAATGTGCCATCCCAAATAAGCCATATATTGGCTACTTTACTAAGTGAAAGAAGGCATATTGAGTGATTTATTCTCGTATAGTTGGGACCGGTGGTTATTTACCAGACCGGATATTAACCAACGTTGAATTGGAAAAAATAGTTGATACCAATGAAGAATGGATTGTTGGACGTACTGGCATAAAATCTCGTCATATAGCTGCCAAAGATGAAAGTACTTGTGATATGGCTGAACAGGCTGCCCTTAAAGCCTTAAAAGCAGCAAACGTTGACGTTGCGGAAATAGATTTAATCGTATTAGGCACTACAACCCCAGACCGAATTTATCCAAGTACTGCTTGTTTATTGCAAGCTAGGTTGGGTAATCATGGAGCTGCTGCTTTTGATGTACAGGCAGTATGTAGTGGTTTTGTCTATGCCTTGAGTACTGCTGATAAATTTATTAAAACTGGTGCTGCTAAATGTGCGTTGGTTGTTGGAGCTGATGTCTATTCACGGATTTTGAATTGGAATGATCGCGGTACCTGTGTTTTGTTTGGTGATGGAGCTGGTGCAGTAGTTTTAAAATCTGATTCTGAACCGGGTATTTTATCTACCCATCTACATGCAGATGGTGCTTATAAGGATTTATTAACCGTGCCGGGGCAAGTTGGTAATGGCCGTATCAATGGTGATGGTTTTACTAAAATGCAGGGTAATGAGGTATTTAAGTTTGCGGTCAATGCGTTACGCAATATAGTTGATGAAACCTTAGAAGCCAACCAACTGGAGAAAGATGAAATTGATTGGTTAGTTCCACATCAAGCCAATATTCGCATTATCAAGGCAACTGCCAAAAAGTTACAATTACCGATGGAAAAAGTTATAGTCACAGTAACAGAACATGGTAATACTTCCGCCGCTTCTGTCCCATTAGCATTGGATGTTGGGATACGAGATGGAAGAATTAAACGTGGTGATATGTTGTTATTAGAGGCAATTGGTGGTGGATTTGCGTGGGGTTCTGTGTTGGTTAAGTATTGATGATATGTAATCAGACATATTAACTGATTAGGAACGTTGGGTTACATTTGCTAACCCAACCAACATTATTATGAATTGTACCTTAGAAAGGTGCATAAAATAATATCGACAACCAAACATGACAAGTTTTGGAAATAGTTCTAATTTATCATGTGGAATTTATTTCATGCATGTACCTTAACTGATTATATTTACGAGTAAATTTTTATGAAAGACAGCATTATAACATTTATTGGTGGTGGTAATATGGCAAGTTGCTTGGTTGGAGGACTGCTTGAAACCGGATTTGTCACCGATAATTTACGGGTTGCCGATCCAAGTTCTGAACCACTTACCAACCAGTTTTCAGTACAGCATTATACAGATAATTCCCAAGCCTTAGATGGGGCAGACATTGTTGTATTGGCAGTTAAACCACAAATCTTACCAGAAGTTACTAAGGCCATAACTGTACCATCAACTTCACCGTTATTTATTAGCATTGCGGCTGGAATAAGGATTGATGATATAGCCCGTTGGTTGGGACCTGATCATCCAATACCTATAGTTAGAGTCATGCCTAATACTCCGGCTCTTGTACGCAGTGGTGCTTCAGCATTATTTGCCGGTAAACATGTTGATAATGAACAAAAAGAGTTAGCAGAAAGTATTTTGCGAGCAGTCGGTTTGACTTTATGGTTAGAAGATGAAGAGCAAATGAATATCGTGACGGCTCTTTCTGGGAGTGGACCAGCTTATGCCTTTTTGATGATGGAAGTATTAGAAAAAGCTGCCATTAGTTTGGGATTACCTCAAGAAAGCTCTCGTTTATTAACTTTACAGACAGCTTTTGGTTCAGCTAAAATGGCGTTAGAAAGTAATGAGGATGCTGCAACCTTACGTGAACGAGTAACTTCTAAGGGTGGAACCACTGAACAGGCAATTAATGCTTTGCAAGATGGCGGATTACAAAACTTATTTGATCAGGCTTTACAAGCTGCCAAACAACGTTCAATCACATTAGCCAAACAGTTTGGGGAACAGTGACGTGATAAATCCACTTATTCAGGCTCTTATATTTTTAATTAATACCATATTTGGCATTTACATTTTATTGTTGATGTTACGTTTTTTATTGACCTTAATGCAAGTGGGTTTTCGTGGTAATAAATTATTACAATTGTTATTGAAATTAACTGATCCTCCTTTACAATTATTATATACTTTTGTCCCCGGTTGGAAAAATGTTGATATTGCTGCTATAGTATTGATGTTATTATTAAAAATGTTGGAATGGGTTTTAGTTACTTGGTTGTGGGGTAAATCTATTAGTTTGTGGGGATTGTTTATTTTATCAACCGCAAATATTCTGTCTTTATTAATTTACATTTTTATATTTTCCATTTTAATTCAAGTAATTTTAGACTGGGTAACACCACATGATAGTTATAATCCAATTGGTAATATTTTATATTACTTAAATGAACCTTTATTACAGCCAGCACGCAATTGGGCTAAACCATTACAGAATTATGGTATTGATTTTTCACCATTTATAGTAACTATTTGCTTGTATTTAGCAGATATTATATTGGTTGGTTTTTTATTGCAATTAGCTTAATTTTTTACAATAATGTCCTATACAAAAATCAGTAGTCCTGAACAAAGTAGTGTTGTATAAAATCAAACAACATTAGCATTATAGTGATGAATGAAAGAACCCATACCCAAATAGCTCCGACATGATTTGAGAGCTTTTTGGAAAGAGTTTTCCGAGCCAAACGTAAAATTCGTTAAGAAGAACTTTTTAACTTTTGCTCAAGAACAGCAAGAAATTCAGGACTACAATTAATATTGGAAAATTTTTGCATCATTTGGTGCATTCCCATTTTTAAAGTTCAGTTTTTCATGCCCACTCAATGTGAGCTTTATAAATTACTTTTCTCCAAATTTAACAAGAGCTTCTTAACTGGTAAACCACCTCCATAACCAACAAGTTCACCATTATTTCCAATAATACGATGACAAGGAATGATTAGACCAATAGAATTAGCCCCATTTGCATTAGCAACTGCACGCACTGCCTTTATATTATTTATATTTTTTGCTAACTCCAAATAGCTTAAAGTAGAACCGTAAGAGACTTTCATCAAAGTATTCCATACATTTTTTTGAAAATCAGTGCCAACTGTCAACAAAGTAATATCAAACGTTTTCCTATCTCCATTAAGATATTCATTCACTTGATGTTTAGTTGTCTCTAAAATTTTATCATCCTGTTCCACAAAATCAGCCCTAAGTCCATTTTTTAATCTGTTATCAACAGTAGACCTCATTCTTCTGTATCTAAAATCAAGCAAACAAAGTTTGCCATCGAAAGAACCAAGTATTAGTTCCCCTATTTTTGTTTTATAATATTGAATATTAATTTTACTCATATAATATCTTTATTAAACACTTGGTTATAAAAACTCTTTGGACTATTGGTTATCAAGAATTGAAAATATCTCTATGGCCGCTTGTTTGCTGGCATCACAACGTAAAGTTTTATGTAATTCTAGAAATTTTTGTTGTAAAACTTTGACTTGTTTTGGATTATTCAACCAGTTTAATACCGCAAATCCTAAATTTTCTGAAGTAACTTGCTCTTGTAAAAACTCTGGAACTAACCTTTTTTGAGCAAGGAGATTGGGTAAAGAAAAATACTTAACTTGTACTAATAGTTTTGCCAACCAATAGGTTATCCACGCTAATCGATATGATACTATCATTGGTCGTTTTAACAACATAGCTTCCAAAGTAGCTGTTCCAGAAGACAATATCACAACATCAGAAGCTGCCATAGCCTCATGTGCCTGTCCTTCCAACAATGTCAATGGTAAATTAGGAGCTATATTAATATGTTGTAAAAATGATTGACGTAATTTATTATTAGCTAATGGTACGATAAAATGTAAATCAGATCGCTGTTTATATAACCAACGTGCAGTGGCCAAAAAAAATTTAGATAGTTGATTTACTTCATTATAACGACTACCCGGCAATAATGCTATCTTAATTCCATCAGATGATAATCCCAGTTTAGCTCTAGCTATGTTTTTATCAACTTGAAAAGGAATTTCATCTGCCAGTGGATGTCCCACAAATTTAACTGGAATAGCATGTTTTTTATAATAATCTTCTTCAAATGGAAACAGAGTCAACATTAAATCACAAGATCGAGCTATTTTAGGCAAACGATATTCACGCCATGCCCAAACTGAAGGACTAACGTAGTGTACAGTGGGTATACCAGTATGTTTTAATTTTTGTTCTAAACCAAGATTAAAATCAGGAGCATCAATACCAATAAAAACATCCGGCTGCTTATTTATAAAATGCCTTTGTAAATTATTGCGACATTTTTTTAATCTAGGATAATGTTTAAGGACTTCCACTAGTCCCATTACTGACAAGGTTTCTAAAGGATATAGACTATCAAAACCTGCGGCAATCATTTGCGGACCACCTATACCCTCAATTTTTGCATCCGGATAACGAAAGCGAAGTTGTTTAATAAGTCCAGCTCCTAACAAATCACCAGATAGTTCACCAGCAACAATACCAATGTGCATTATTCTACCTGATTTTTAAAGTAGCTAATCCTATCAACACCAATACTACGGTAATAATCCAAAACCTAACGATTACTCTTGGTTCTGGCCAACCTTTTAGCTCGAAATGATGATGTAATGGTGCCATCCGAAAGATGCGCTTGCCAGTCAATTTAAAAGAAGCTACTTGTAAAATTACTGATACTGTTTCCATTACAAATACACCACCCATGATCATCAATACCAATTCTTGCCGCACAATAACTGCTACAACACCAAGTGCTGCTCCCAAAGCTAATGCTCCTACATCTCCCATAAATACTTGGGCTGGATAGGTATTAAACCATAAAAATCCTAATCCGGCTCCAACTATTGCCCCACAAAACACCATTACTTCTCCAACTCCAGCAATATACGGAATAGATAAATAGTTAGCAAAATTAACGTGGCCAGTGGTATAGGCAAAAATTCCCAAAGCTCCAGCGACTAAAACGGTAGGCAAAATAGCTAATCCATCCAGTCCATCAGTGAGGTTAACGGCATTACTAGTTCCCACAATAACCAAATAAGTTAATAATATAAATATCCAAGGATTAAGGTTAAATACAACATTTTTAAAGAATGGAACTATCAATTGAGTTTCGTTAGGTGATTGAGCGGTGCTAACTAACACTAATGCGGTTACTAATGCAAATATGGATTGCCAAAAATATTTATGTTTTGCAGATAAACCTTTAGAATTTCCCAAAGCAATTTTACGATAATCATCTATAAAACCAATTACTCCAAATAACAGGGTGACTATTAATACTATCCACACAAAGCGGTTGGATAAATCACCCCATAATAATGTGCTTATCGCAATCGCCACTAAAATTAAAGCTCCACCCATAGTTGGCGTTCCAGTTTTAACCAAATGAGTTTCAGGTCCATCATCCCGTACACATTGACCAATTTGGTTGCGATTCAGAGTGCGGATCATAAAAGGGCCAATTAACAAAGATATACCCAATGCGGTAATTGTACCTAAAATAGCTCGTAAAGTTATATACTGGAACACATTGAAACCAGTATGAAAATTCATTAAATATTCACTTAGCCATAACAACATATAGTATTTTCCAATTGAAAGAGTTTTTAATTTTTATGGGAGTTACACATTGACAAAAAAATTAATCAAAAATAAACAAAGAAACGGGTATATTATAACAACAGTTTGGACATCTTTGAAAGATACAAGTTCAATAGGTGTAGATGTTTGTCGTTATAATGTTTAAGGAACGTGCATATAAAAGATTTTAGAAACTTGTTAACTTTATTCTTTAATTACCGTTACTACACAAAAAACCTGAATTCCTTTCCCACATCCAAAATCCGTCAGACCTTCCCCACTAGTTGCAGTTATACCTATATCTTGAGTTTGTAAATTTAATAGTTTACTAATACTATTTTTTATATTTGAAATTTTGGGAGTTATTTTAGGAACCTTACCTTCAATACTGAATGATACATGACAAATTTGCCAATCTCCTAAATATTTAAGAGCTTCTTTCACATATACGCTACTATCTGTTATACCTCTTGCACACAAATCATCGCTAATTTTACCTAAAATATTTACTCCAGTTACTCCAGAAATACTATTACACAAAGCATGTAATACCACGTCAGCATCACTATTACCTTGCAAAGACAAATCATCGTCAAACAACACTCCACCAAGTAACAGTGGTTTATTAGCCCAAAATTTATCTGGTTTAGACTTATCTTGAAAACGATGGCTATCCTGACCTAATCCAGTTTTAATTTTCAATTTCCCTTTCTCGTAAATACAGTTCTGCTAAAATCAAATCTTGTGGATAGGTTATTTTAATATTATCCGCATGACCGGCAACTAATAAAGGTTTTAATCCTTGTTTTTCTATAGCTTGAGCCTCATCAGTGACTAATTCATCCTTATTTAAAATAGCTTGCAAAGCATTAAACAATAATTCCAACCGAAACATCTGCGGAGTCAAAGCGTGCCATAGTCTTTCTCTTTCAATCGTTGCCACAACCTCAGAGTTTGCATTACTACGCTTCATAGTATCTCGCACTGGTAATGCTAATAAACCACCAACCAAATGTCCGGACAATTGAGTTATTAACTTTTCAATGTCAATCCGTCTAACACAAGGGCGAGCAGCATCATGCACTAACACCCAATCATTTGGTTGAGCATATTGTTGCAAAACTTGTAAACCGTTCAACACGGAATGACAACGCTCTTTTCCACCATCAGCTAACATTACTGGCATGGGTAAAGTTATTTTTTCCCAATAACTATCGTGGCTCGCTATACAAACAACGATACCAGCGATACTTGGCAAATTAAAACATTCCAAAGTGTGTTGTAAGATTGTTTTTCCCTGAATTGTTAAATATTGCTTAGGACAATCATTAGCCATGCGTGATCCAATACCTGCTGCTGGGATAATTACCCAATTTTTATTCGACAATTTTATAAAAAACCTCTCCTGATTTAATCATACCTAATTCCTTTCTAGCATATCTTTCAACAGTTAATAAACCATTTTTTAATTCTATTATTTCAGCTTCCATTTTATTATTGTTGGTTTTGAGTGAATTATTCGTTTGACGCTGTAATTCCACCTGTTGTTGTAAAACATTATACTCTTGATAACCACCTTGACCATACCAAAGATTATATTGTATATTTACTAATAATAATGTACCAAGCAATACTTTAAACATTGTAATTGTTTTCTATTTGTTAATACCTTTGCCATAAATCAATATAAAAAATGTTTAAATAGTTAAAAAAGATAGTTCTGCTAAAAACGAAAATTATAAACCTTTTAACCTGTTTAAGTCTAGTACTCGATCACACAAATATAGCAAAAATAGGAAATAATATTTCAAACTCTATGAAAAAAAGTTAATAAAAGCAAGGATAAACAAGGGCATTATATTATAATGTGGTAACGTTTTAGGATAGTCCTGAACAAAGTAGTGTTTTATAAAATAAACAATGGGCTTGTTATTGACGTTGAAACTGGAGAAATTGTTGGTTCTTATACAGGTAAGTCGAGATGCTCAAGGAGCCAAAGGGATTTATTACCTCCTGTTTATCGACAATGTGCGATTTCTTATACAGATTTTTGGAAAGCATATGATGTTATTTTTCCTAGCAAACGTCACAAATCTGTTGGAAGAGAAACCTGACAAATCGTATTGAACACTTTAACTGTACCATGAGACAAAGAATTTCACGTTTGGTTCGGAAAACTCTTTCCAAAAAGCTCTCAAATCATGTTGGAGCTATTTAGGTAGGGATTCTTTCATTCATCACTATAATGCTAATATTGTTCAATTTTATATAATACTACTTTGTTCAGGACTACCCAATGCTTATACAATACCTTTGTATGGTTGTTTTTCAATTTTAACACAACCATCTTTTTAACTATTTACATATTTTTTATCTAGATTTGTGGCGAAGGTATTGATAAAACAAATTCCATTTTTTGAATTTTGGGTTTACCTGCTATTTAAGCCAAAATAGACATTGGTTGTCTTTTGATTAATATTGAAAAGTCAGTTGATTTTAATGCTTGTTGGATAGCAAGTTTTATATCGTTTGTGGAAATATCATCTTTATCTAGGAGGGCAATTCTTATTGTTTGGAGAAACTCTCGGATTATTTTTAACATTTGGATAAATATATCATTACTAGATTCATTGGCCTCATTCATGAGCCAGCCTAATAGTTTAGTAGGTTTGTCAGTTAATAACTCTGGATTTTTTTGTAAAACAATTACACCTTTATTTATAGTTGGATTTTTAAACCATATCAACAGTTGGATTAAAACTTGTTGAAAGTCAGAAAACTCATCATCAGCAATTGAAAAAAGAGCTTGTAAAGAAATATTTCTTTTGGATAATGTATGCCGCAAAAAGTCAAGCAATAAAATTTCTTTTTGACTCGATAAAGCATGTCTACACATTTTTAAGAAATTACGTCTATTGCGATAAAACATAGCCAATTCTAAATCATCTTCTTCATCGGCATCTTGAATCAAAGATTCTAGTAAATCGTCAACAAAATTATTAAACAGTTGCGGATTTTGGAGAGCAACGTTAAACCCTTCTTCCGGGATAGAACTATCGAACAAAAACTTTTGTAACGCTGCCTCAATTTCTTCTAAGTCTTCTTTACTCATATCAATTATGTTTTTCGTTCCGCCCAAGCATAAATAATTAATACTAAACTTAGACCTAACAACATCATAAATATTGAATACAACACGGTATTATCCCATGTGTTGGGCCAATATGGTGTGGAACTTATTAAGCGTTCTTTATTGTGTACTGTGATATATTCACGGTTCTGAAACGGCCAAATAACCCACAACGAACCGATAAGAACTCCAATAATGGTCGCTACAGTATGATGATAAAAACTGGCTAACAACCAACTTATAAATCTACTAAAAACTACTAATCCAGCTACTATTCCAAATCCAAATGGAATTAAAATCATAAAGTTAAAATGGCCTATTGCGTTTAATATTGTGTCGTATTTATGTAATATCAACAAAATAAATGAGCCAGAAATCCCAGGTAATAACATAGCAGAAATTGCCAACATACCACTAAAGAAAATAAAACTAGTAGTGTTTGGAGTGCTTACTGGTACTAAAGTCACTATCAACAAACCTAAAATTGTCCCTGTCAGTAAGGACAAAATTTTGCCAAAGTTCAATGGTTTTATCTCTGGTAACAAGACTATGATAGAGGCTACAATTAAACCAAAAAATAATCCATAAACCATTTCTGGGTCAGTATGTAGGTATTTAGGTAATTCCACTATACGAGTAAAAAATAATAATGCACAGAAAATTCCAATCAACAAGGGAATTAAAAAATTGAAATGAGGACGTTGAATAGCTGGTTTAATTTTGAAGGTAAGTACATATTTTAACCATATCAAATCAAAAGAACGGATGGCTGCTAATAATTGGGCGTAGATTCCTAAAATAAAAGCCATTGTTCCACCACTGACTCCGGGTACAACGTCAGCTGCACCCATACAAAATCCTTTTATAGCTAGGTTAATTTTTTGATTCATATTTTTATAACCAGTTGTTTGTTGGTTTTTATTTGATAATTAAGGGATTAATTTTTTAAATGATTCTTATAGTTACTTATACTTTTTAGTCTTTAAATGCTTACCAATATAGCCTATATAAACTTTATCATCTTTCTCTAAAAAATAAATTCTATTGCCATTTGGTAAACTTTTAATATGGTTATCAAAATAAACTTTTTCACCATTAATTGTAAAATATCTAAGTTTCTTTAATTTTCCACTATTACGAACTGATTCACCTTCAGGAGTATAATTATAATCTGTAATTAATTTTTGACCACTTTCAACATTTCTTAAAATAGTAATAGCTTGTTGAAATATGATTGTATTTAAACTCTTAATTTGTTCTTCTACTTCTTCACAAAAAATGATTTTTTTAGGGAAAAGCTTCTTTTTTCGTTCCCAAAGATTATCTTGTGTTATACCTAATTTTTTATATTTTTCTAATTCTTGAAAGAAATCTTGGTGAGTATTTAAATGTTCAATTTTTGATGAATGTCGAATGTTTATTATTTTTTCTTCATCAAAAACAGTCTGTTTTTGCAAAATAATTTTTTCTCTATTCCATTGTCCATCAGAATTAAAACTAATAGCTAGAGTATCCCAAATATCACAACAAGCCAAACCACCTTTTGTGGATTTCTCTTTGTAAAAATATTCATTCTCTAAAAATTTATTTTTTTCTTCATTTTCATCAATTTTGATAATAGGAGATTCGATTTTAATAATTCCATTATTAATAAATTCCCTTAATCTATCTTTAAATTCATTATTGCGAAGTTTACCAAAAAACTGTTGCAAAGAAACATCTTTTAAAATAGGATAGCTTTTAAAATCCTTATCCATTCTTACTTTTTTTAAATGTTTAGAATTAAGCTGCTCTAAAAGTTTAAAAAAGTCTATGAACTTTTTTTCAATATCTATATCACTAGTAAAAGGTAGTGATTTTTCATTAAAAACACTAAAATTTACCATAATAATTCATCTAATTGAATTCTATATTCATCAAAAAATCCCTCTGGCCAATCTTCATTAATTCTTCCATCAATATCAATGTTTAATTTATTTACTTTAGTCTCCAACTCATCTTCACCTTTTCTAAAATAATATATTTGGGATTGTTCAGGTTTTAAAATTTCTTTTTTAGTAGCAACTCTAATCCCATTTAAAAAATGGTCACTATGAGTCTCTACAATAATCTGAACCCCATTAGCAGAAGCGATAGCACAAAGCTGGGCTATTTTGGATTGACCGGCTGGATGCAAGTGAGATTCTGGATTTTCTATTATCACCAAATCATCTTTTTTTGCTTTTAATATGGATACAACAATAGGTAATACATAAGTAACTCCAAAACCCACACTTAAAGGACTGTATTCATTTGTTGTATTATCACTATAAGTATAACTATATGATAAAATTGCACTTAGTGTGTGTTGTTGAATATCTGCTTTTACCTCAATATTATTACTAATTTCACTAAGCCACAAAGATACATTTTCAAGCAGTTGTTCTGTCTTGCTATTTTTATGGATTAACTCTTTTATATTAACTTTTTTATGTCTATTTTCTGCTAAATAATGTGCAGTATATTCTCCTTTTATTCCAATTATATCATTTTGTACATGCTCATCTGATAATGGATAATATAATTGAGGAGATATTCTATCGGTCATAATATATTGAAAATCATCATTAAAAATATTAAAAGACGACTCAAGAAAATCTACTTTTATTACTAAATTATCACTACTAAATATTAATTCATTAGATGTATTTTTATTAAAAAGTTTAATAACTATATCTTCGTCAAATGTATCTTGAAATAAAATATCTCTTTTATTGCCTAAAACTACATATTCTCCATTTATATTAATTAATTGTTGTTTAGATATATTATTGAATTTAAGTTCATTTTGTTTCAATAAAAGTAATGTTTGAATAAAAGATGATTTACCACAGCTATTCACTCCGGTAAGCAATGTTAAATCTGATAGCTCTAAATCAATATCTTTTAAACTTTTAAAATTTGTTACTTTTACCCTACCAATCTTCATTTAATATCTCTTCGATTAACTTGTTCATAATTTTAAACCTCATTTCAATAGCAGCTTTACCACTTGTACCTGTTGTAATAGATTTTAAAAACTCACTATTTTCATCTTTTAACATCTCTATAAATTTAGTTTTAAAAATATCTATTTCTGCTAAAAATTTTTCTTTTATTTTTATTTCACTAAAACAAACTGTTAATACATCAAATAACGACTGATTAAGAGTATTGGTTCTTTGTTTATCCGCAATAGAACGACTAAATCTATATCCTTTTCCTAGGATTTCTTCAGAAAATTCAAGTGTATTTATTAAATCATCTTTTAGTTCTTGCAATCTAGCGTCATCTTTTATCTTATCTAGCTCTTCCATAGATTTATCAAGAAACTCACCCATATTGTTAAAAGTAAAATTTTCATATATTTGGGGATTAATTTTAAAAGCTATAAATCTAAGGATTAACTCTCTATCTAACATTCTTTTTGGACTAATATTTACAATATTTTTAAATGTATCATGTTTAGACACATCTTTTAAAAACTTTACCCCATTTCCTACTTGGTTTAGAGCTTGTCTAACTTCTTGTGGATTTAGAGGTAATCCTCCGGTATTAATTCTATTAAATATGGAGTATCTAACCTCTTTTGGGGTTTGTGCTTCTATTTGATAAGTAACAATATTTGTCTCATTTATAACTCTTATAAGAGACCTATCTAACTCTTTATATTTTTTACCATTTAGCTTATTTAAAAATTCTAAATTTTTTAATGTCAATACTTTCTTCTCAGTATTTACAATAAACTGTTGTATAGTAGATAACCTTTGTAATCCATCCACAATCAACCATTTATCAGTATCACTAACATCAAAATAAAATACCGGTAAAGGTAATTTTAATAAAATAGATTCTATTAATCTACTCATTTTAACTTGATTCCATAAATTATCATTTCTTTGAAAATCAGGATTAAGGTCTATTTCATCATATTTTAACTTATCAATTAAATTTGACAAAGTCATTATTTTATTTGTAATTTTTATATCTTTTGTTTTAAATGGGCTTATAATATCACCATTATTTACATACTCATCTTCATCAATATTTTCTATTTCAATATTATTCATTTTTTTATCTTTTTATACAATTATAACCTTGGTTTCGGGAAATACACTTCGCTCCATTCCCGAAACAACTATCAATTAAAAATAATTCTTAATGATAAACTTTACTCAACTCATGTACCGAGTCAATAAAAACCTTAACATTTTCTGGCTCAATCTGTGGATGAATACCGTGACCCAAGTTAAATATATGCCCATCACCAGTTCCATAACTAGCTAAAATTTCCCCAACTTCCTGTCGAATTCGCTCCGGAGAAGCATATAAAATGCAAGGGTCCATATTACCTTGTAATGCAACTTTATCTCCAATTCGTTTTCTTGCCATACCAATAGGTAATTTCCAATCCAATCCAACAGCATCACAACCAGTATCAGCAATATCTTCTAACCATTCATTACCGTCTTTAGTAAACAAAATAACCGGTACTTTTTGACCTTCATGTTCACGGTT
>JAUCGN010000101.1 GCA_030378125.1 Thiotrichales bacterium HSG1
CTACAGAAGACTGTATCTATTTGATTGCATTTTATGGTGGCTAGAACTGGATTTTGAATGAACTCTCGCATGATTTACTGATGAATGTGGTACTTAATATTATGTTCTAGAAGCTTTATCAACGTTAACTGCTTGTTCAATTTGTTTAGATGATAATTCAGATGCTATATCTTCAATAGAATCTGTTTTAGAGGTATTATCCTCTTGTTTAGGTACATGTTTTTTAGTTTCTATAATTCCAATAGCATAGTCTTTTGCAAGTCGAACTGAGATATAATTAGCATGTTCTTTTGACGCAGAAATTGGCCAATTATCCTTACGAATATATGTAATTATATCCTTGCTGCCTAATTCTGGTGACGATAGATAATCTAAAATTAATTGTGGCCATAGACTTAATTGTTCATGCAATAGTTTTTTTTCTGTTTTTGATTTAAAACTATATTCAAATATATTATCATTGATAAATGTACAAACTTCACAAAATCCGTTTAAACCTAAATCTTTGGCAAGTTCCCATAAATCCTGTAAAGTGTCAGTATATTTTTCAATGGCTTCTAAAAACTCAGTCTCAACAATATCAAAGGCTACAATATTATCTAAATCATCTGCTAAATCGTCTTTTTTTTCTATGATTTTATCGGATAGGATAGTTAATTGTGGATGTTTATTAGGTTTTGTTGCGGTATTCTTTTTCATGTGAAGTTTAAGAATTAACTGTTAAGAACTGAGAATTATATATTGAAGTTGCTAGTTTTTCAAACTTTTTAGATTTTATCAATGATGTTACAACAACAGTTTATTGATTGGTTTCGTAGTGCTTCGCCCTATATTCACGCTCACCGTGGTCAAACTTTTGTGATTTGTTTTGGAGGTGAAGTAGTACAAAATAATAATTTTCCACATTTAATCCATGATATTGCCTTACTAAGTAGTCTGGGCATAAAACTGGTTTTAGTGCATGGTATTAGACCTCAAATAGAACAAGGGTTACAAGCTCAAAATAAAAAGTCCAAGTATGTAAATAATACTCGTATAACTGATGATATAGCACTTAAATGTGTGAAAGCAGCTTGTGGAGAGGTGCGAGCAGGGATAGAAAGTTTATTATCTATGGGTCTGACTAATTCTCCAACAACTGGTTTTAGTATTTGCACCGCTTGTGGTAATTTCATAACTGCCCGTCCCATTGGAGTGCGAGATGGAGTTGATTTTTGTCATACTGGGGAAGTCAGACATGTTGATATAACTACAATTGCTCATAGACTTGATGAAGGTTGTATAGTTTTAATATCCCCCTTGGGTTACTCGCCAACTGGTGAAACTTTTAACTTATTGACTGAGGAAGTAGCGGCTGCAATTGCGATTGGTTTAAAAACTACTAAGTTAATATATTTAGATGAAAGTTTATTTACTGACAATGGCCAATTAATACGGCATTTAACTTTGTTAGAAGCTCAAAAGCAACCAAGTGAACAACTAAAAAATTCTGTTAGAGCTTGCCAAAATGGTGTGCAACGAGTTCATCTGTTATCCAGACATGTTGAAGGGGCTTTGTTATTAGAATTGTTTACTAGGGATGGAATTGGAACTTTAGTTAGTGCTGATCCTTATGAAAACATTCGTAAAGCAACCATAGAAGATGTGGGTGGAATTTTAGAATTAATCGAACCTTTGGAGAAATCTGGAATTTTGGTGCGGCGTTCAAGAGAAAAATTGGAAATAGAAATTGATTATTTTGTGGTGCAGGAAAGAGATGGAATGATAGTTTCCTGTGCTGTTTTATATCCTTTTACAGAAGTGGCAGAATTAGCTTGTTTGGCAGTGCATAAAGATTATCGTGGTATGGATCGCGGTGGAATTTTATTAGCTTATTTGGAACAGAAAGCTAAACAGTTAAATATCAAGCAGATTTTTGTTTTAACTACAAGAACCTCTCATTGGTTTCAAGAAAGAGGATTTAAATCAGTAGATTTACAATCTTTACCAGTTGAAAGACAAAAAATGTATAATTATCAACGTAAATCAAAGGTATTTATAAAAAAAATTGATTGTGGAAAATATTTTTAATGAAATTAACTAAGGAATTTATTTTACCAACCTTTAAGAACCTTATTTTTCTTAAATTCTTTCCTATAGTTTTTTCGGATGATTCATATTATAATGACTTTCATCAATGTATAAGTCCCACATATTAAAATTTGATGCCAGTGTCATTTATATAGGATACATTAGACATCTTTCCTAAATAACGAGTACATCTTAATCATTAAAATAAGGAGTTTAAAGCTAAGCTTTGTAGCTAAACAAATTTATTAAAATTGCTAACGTATTTATAATTACTAAAAATATACAAAGCTTTGCCTTGAACTCCAATATAAATAACTCATGTTCAACATATTATTCGTTAGATATAGTCCTATTTAAGAAAGATGTCTATTAACTATTTAAAGCTTCTAGAACATAATATTAAGTACCACATTCATCAGTAAATCATGCGAGAGTTCATTCAAAATCCAGTTCTAGCCACCATAAAATGCAATCAAATAGATACAGTCTTCTGTAGTGGAGATTGGATTTTAGATGGTATTCATCAACTAGAAGCACAATTAGAAGAATTTATTTGTTCTAAAAATATTCCAACAGTAATTTTTGACGGTGGTAAAATTCGAGCGATGGATACTGCCGGTGCTTGGTTATTGTACCGAACTTATAAGATGTTAGAAAAAACTGGCCAAACAGTTAGTTTAAAAAATTTCAATGTTGAACATTATGATTTGCTGAACATGATGGATGACTATGCGGCAAAAACTCAATTAACAGTTTCAACCTCAGCAACCAATTTTTTAGAAAATGTAGGTAAAAGTGCCTGCATTATATTTAATCAATTAATAAATTTTTTAGCTTTCGTTGGTAAAACATTTACCTTAATCGGACGGGAAATATTATCACCATCGCGTATTCGTTGGCAGGCTGTTTTTGCTAATTTATATGCAGATGGTTTAACTGCCTTGCCGATCGTTGGTATGTTGGCCTTCTTGACAGGAGTAGTTTTAGCATATCAAGGTGGTATCCAATTAAGTATGTACGGAGCTAACATTTTTATCGTTGATTTGGTTGGTATAACTTTATTAAGAGAATTAGTGCCATTATTAACTGCAATTATTGTTGCTGGTCGTAGTGGATCAGCTTATACAGCTCAAATAGGCACTATGAAAGTGACAAATGAAATTGACGCATTATGTACGATTGGAATTGTGCCGATGGAATTGTTAGTATTGCCAAAGTTGTTGGCTTTGATAATTTTGATGCCTTTGATAACTGCCTATGCTGATGTTATCGGAGTTTTTGGCAGTATGTTAGTGGCAAAATTTTCTTTTGGTATTAGTATGACTGATTTTTTGCATCGTTTTCCTGAAGCGGTTTCTACTACCAATTATGTAATTGGAATTGGCAAAACCCCAATATTCGCTACCATAATAGCTTTAACCGGTTGTTATCAAGGTTTTCAAGTGCGTGGTGGAGCGGATCAAGTGGGTAAACAAGTGACATTAAGTGTGGTACAGGCAATTTTTTTAGTTATTATAGCGGATGCGGTATTATCAGTTATATTTAGCTGGCTTGGGATAGGCACGTTACCTAATTTGATATGATTTTATGTAAGTTCCATTTTAATCATTTTATGTTAATGAAGGAACTTTCATAAACATTACGAATAACCATGAATTTAGATGTTTTGTTGAACTTTGAATAGTTGAAAAAAATTTTCTGTCGTAGCTTGTTCTATGGTAGCAAAAGATTCTTTTCGTAAGTTAGCAATAAATTCAGCTACATGTTTAACATAAGCCGGCTGATTGGTTTTACCACGATGAGGTACTGGAGCCAAATAAGGTGAATCTGTTTCTACCAACATACGTTCTAACGGAATTCGTCTTGCAACTTCTTGTAAAGTTTTAGCATTTTTAAAAGTCACTATTCCGGAAAAAGAAATATAAAATCCTAATTCCATCGCTTGTTGGGCTATATCCCAATTTTCTACAAAACAGTGCATTACTCCCTCAGTGGCATTTTCTTCTTGCAAAATGCGAATAGTGTCTTCTGCTGCTTCCCGACTGTGAATAATCAACGGTTTATCTGTTTCCTTAGCTGCCCTTATGTGAATGCGAAACTGCTGCTGTTGTTGAGTTGCAGACCCGGATAATCGAAAATAATCTAATCCAGTTTCACCAATAGCGATTACGTTAGGATTGTCAGATTTTGTTATGAGTGTCTTTGTGTCAACGGCTATTTTATCAGTGTTATTAGGATGAATTCCTACTGAAGCCGACACACTGTCCATACGTTTAGCTATTTCTAATAAGTTTGGTAAATGTTCGAGATCAAGTCCCACATTTAAAAAATGACCAACTCCATTAGCTTTAGCAGTAGCTATTATAGTTTCTGGATCAATGTTTTCTATTAAATCTAAATGACAATGAGAGTCCACTAGCATAATCTTATTTTCCGTTTTATATCAAACATTTTTACCATATATGTATTGGAATAATTTTAAATATTTGATCTTTGTATAGGACAAAGTTAAATAATCAACTGTTTTTGATTAAAAAGTTTAAATAATATAAAAATAAATGTTTAGAAGAATCTAAATTACGCAAACAATCTGGTAGTGGGCTTGGACTATTTTGAAATTTATAAATATACTTAAATATCAGTATGTTATACAAAATAAAAGGAGCTTGTAATTAATTGATATTTAACAAGTTTTAATTTTTTCTTAATAGTCGACACCCAGTACCAATTTAACCACCATACCAAAAAATACACTCTACATTAAACGTATGTTATATCAAATATTTAAAATTATTTCGAACAACCATGAGGAATCTATATAAAAAACAACATGTGTAGTCAGAAATATATTATTCCTGTTTAAAAATCAAAAATGTAATATCATCATGAGCTTTTTGAGAACCAATATGCTCATAAATATCATCTATAATGGCTATTTTTATATCTTTAGCCTGATATTTCCAGTTAAGAGTAATTATTTCACATAATCGTTCAATCCCATAAAACTTACGATGTAAATTCATCGCTTCAGTAACTCCATCAGTATATAATACTATTCCATCACCTGGAGCTAATGTTATTGATTTTTTATCTACAAATTTGCTAATGTCAAATTCTAAACCGATCATAAATCCTAAGTCAAAAGTGTCAATTTTTTCAATTTTTCCACCTTTACGTACAAGTAAAATTTCTTCATGTTGGCCACTTATAGTTAATTTTCCCTCATTATAATCTAACAAAGACAAGGTCAAATTTTTGTCGGATTCCATTCGTTGGACATTGTCGTAAATGACATGATTAAGAATATTCAAAAATGTTTTTGGATCGCACACATTGCTCACTAATAAAGTGCGTACAGTCATTTGCACCATCAACATGAGTACCCCACTTTCTAGTCCATGTCCAGTAACATCGCCAATTCCTATTTTAACGTTACCATTATGTTGTAACACGTCATAATAATCACCACCAACTTCGGTAGCTGGTTCCATAAAACAAGCAATATCCAAATCTTTAATAGCTTCTAATTCCATTTCAGTTGGAAGCACCATAGTTTGTAACTGACGTGCAATGTCTAACTCTGCACCCAAACGTAAGTTTTCACCTTTAAGAAGTCTATTTAAATCATTAATTTCCTGATTAGCTTTAGATAATTGTTCGGTACGTTCAGTAACTCTAACTTCTAATCTATTATTAAAATCTTGCAAAGTTTCATTAGTTTGTCGTAGTTCCTCTTGTTGCTGGTGCAGTTCCTCAGCTTGAACTTGTAAAGTTTCATTCATGTTGGTAAGAGCAGTTCCCAATTTATCTTGTTCACAATAATTTTTCTTTTCAAGAGAATAGTTACCAGCAGCAATGGCAGTTGCCCTTTCAATAGTTTTCTGAATGGTAGCTTGTAACTGTTGGAATGAGGTTATAATTCTGGCAATTTCATCACCACTATATTCAATATCAAGTCCTAGACTGTCTTTCGCAAATATTCCAACTTTTTTAGTTACTTGACGAATTTTTTGAATGATCCACAGCATGATTAATACAAAGGCTAAAACCAGTACAATTGCAAATATTATCCGTTGGTTATAAGTTTCATTTAAAATATGATCAGCTAGGTGATAAGCTCGTTCTTTTTTCATAAATGAGGCAAAATGAGCACTAGTGTCTGAAGCACCATAGTCAAAAAATGAAGCTCCAGTTTTTATATATTCATCAGTCAAATCCTTTATTAA
>JAUCGN010000102.1 GCA_030378125.1 Thiotrichales bacterium HSG1
GTTTTGACCGTTATAAACAAGTAATCAAACAGTTACTAGATGAAGGCAAAGCTTATTATTGCTACTGCTCCAAAGAACATTTAGCAAAAATGCGTGATGAACAACGACTTAATAAACAAAAACCTCGTTATGATGGTAAATGTCGTCATTTAACCAGCTCACCTGATACAAATATAAAACCAGTAATTCGTTTTAAAAATCCTGAAGTTGGGGAAGTTGTGGTACAAGACTTAATCAAAGGTACGGTAGTCTTTAATAATACTGAACTTGATGACTTGGTTATAGCTCGAGCTGATGGAACTCCAACTTATAATTTAACGGTAGTAGTTGATGATTGGGATATGCAAATTTCTCATGTAATTCGTGGTGATGATCATTTAAACAACACTCCTCGCCAAATAAATATTTTACAAGCCATGAATGCAACTGTACCCAAATATGCCCATGTTCCAATGATTTTGGGTAGTGATGGACAACGGTTGTCAAAACGGCATGGTGCGGTTAGTGTGATGAATTATCAACAATTGGGTTATTTGCCAACTGCTTTGTTAAATTATTTGGTACGTTTAGGTTGGTCATCCGGAGATAAAGAGATTTTTTCATTACAAGAAATGATTGATTTATTTGATATTAATTCAATAAATAGCTCTCCAGCAGCTTTTGATATGGAAAAACTATTATGGTTAAATCAGCATTACATTAAAACAGGCAATCCTGAACATTTGGCAGTATCTTTGCAGGAACAGTATAATCAGTTACAAGTAGATACTTCGCAAGGACCAGAGTTAGCAAAAATTGTTTCTATACTGTCCGAACGAGCTAAAACTTTACAAGAAATGGTTAAGAATAGTAATTATTTCTTTGGGGAAACGGTTCAATACGATGAAAAGTCAGTAAAAAAGAACCTTAAACCAACTATTCGTGTAGCATTGACTGATTTATGTGAACGATTAGAAAATCTCACAGATTGGCAGGCAGAAACCATTCATTCCACAATTCATGCTGTAGCTGAACAACATGAAATAAAGTTAGGTAAAATAGCTCAACCATTGCGAGTATCTGTAACTGGTGGAAACGTATCTCCACCAATTGATGTTACTGTTGAATTGATAGGCCAGACTCGTTGTGTAAATCGTATTCAACAAGCATTGACATTGATAGGAGATAGTTTATGAACCAAAAAACTGGAGACAAAACAATGTCATTAACTCGCAAAGATACTCATGTTATAGTAAATCTGATTGATGGTACAACCTTGAAAGGTACATTAGTTGTTGAACGAGAGTCTCGACTTTCAGATACTTTGAACAAACATGATAAAGATTTTGTCGTATTGTCGGATTATAATGGTGAGCATCATATAATTAACAAGCATCATATGATAAAAGTGGTAGAAATTGATAGTTTAGAATTGGATAGATAGTTTAAAAACATGTGTTAAGTGATTTAATTTTCTATTTAGTTTATTTCATTGTTCATATGAGTTAAAATACAATGAAGTCACGAATTGTAGAGACCACTTAATGAACATAACCAATAAAATTACCTTGGTAGTGATGTTTTGTTTTATTATTGCATTATTTACCATGTTGCCATTTGTGTTGTACCACATAAATGAATCTGGTCAACAAGAAGTTGAACGATACAAACAAGAAGAAATTAATAGAGTTAAGCAATCTTTAAAAGAATATGTTGACATAGCTTATATGACGTTGGATACCAACTATAAAAACTCTATGGATAAACAATATTTGGCTAAAAACTATGGACAACAATTGATTCACGTTGTTGATATTGCAGAGAGCATTCTCAAAACTAAAGCTGAGGCGGTAAAATTGGAAGGTTTAGAGCTTTCTGAAGCTTTGGAGCAAGCCGCAGCAGAGGTAGCTAAACTTCGTTATGACAATGGTAATGGTTATGTTTGGATCAGTGATACTACTGAACCACATGCAAAAATGATCATGCACCCATTGGAGCCAGAACTTAATGGCAAAATATTAGATGATACCAAATATAATACGGCATTAGGTAAAGAACAGAACATATATCAAGCTGCGGTGGAAATTTGTCACCATCATGGCAAAGGGTTTATTGATTATCTTTGGTCAAAGAATACGCCTAATGGTGTGGTTGAAGATATGCCAATGTTAGCTTATGTACGATTATTTGAAGATTGGAATTGGATAATTGGAACTTCAACTTATGTGGATAGTGCGATTACTGATACGATTGAAAATAGCAAAGATGAAATAAGAAAAATGCGTTATACCAATGGAATTGGAAACTTTTGGATTATTGACACTAAAGTTAACTTGAAAATGTTAGTCAATTCAGATGATTTTGCCCTTGAAGATCAAAATTTATCTGGAAAAGTTAAACAACATTATAATTCTATTTTGAAAAGTTGTCGTCAACAAAATGGCAGTTGTTTCCATACCAATAATGCAGCTAAACTACCACATAGCAAGGAAAAAGTAGCTAAATTATCATATATAAAATTATATGAACCGTTGGGTTGGATGTTAGGTACTGGTTTTTATTTAGATGATATTAATAAAACTGTTGCAGAAAAAGAAGCGACAATTAGAGAAGAAATTAAGGATATGACAATTACCTTAGTGGTGATTGCCATAATGGCTGTAATTCTTATCAGCGTGCTGGGTTATATAATGTTGAAATATTTTCCAAGGATTAAAAAATCTATCTTAAAATACCCAAAAGAACATGAAGAACATGCTTCCCAGCAAATTTCCACAACTAAAGAAGTATATAGACCAAAGGATGGTGAGATTATAAGTCCAATACACAGTGATGGCAATATGATACGTACCGATGAGTGTATTAAGATGGTACAAGAGGTTAGTAAAACTTTAATAAGTGAACATTCTAAATGGTTGGCAGATAATTTAGCTAATTCAGGTAGTACTATAAATGATATTAAAAGACAAGCCAACAAACGTTCACATACCAATATTGTTATGAATGATTTGGATAAAATGGTTGGTAAGTAATGCGAACTAAATAAAGTACCCGATTTATTAAACCAAACCTTCTATATATTTAAAACTTTGGAAGGTTTGTTACTATCAACTGTAGGAATACTAAAGTTTGGATTTCTAAATATGCGAACTATAACATTAATTATCTTTTTAATCATAACAAATTTAGCATCTGCTAATGCTTATGGACCAACTAAGGCTGGAGATTTGCTCTGGAATATTGCTGGTAAAATACGCTCAAATACTTCCATAACTCGTTATCAAGCCATGTTAGCTCTACTTAAAGCTAATCCACATGCTTTCCAAATTCCTTGTAATCTCAATACCTTAAAAATAAATAAAATACTTCAAATTCCCACCAACATGCAGGAATTAACTAGCAGAGAAGCGGTCAACGAATTTTATAGGCAGCGTAATGAGTGGCAAAACTTTCGTAGCCAAGGTAAACGAATTAACTGTAATTCAGTTGAAGAACAACTTGCCTCAAACACTATCCCAGCTTTAGAATCAGTTTTAGAACCAAAAGCTAAAATAACTCCCATAAAAACAACAATTATTCCAAAAGTAATTTCGAAACCAGATGATGTTGAAATGCTTTCCATTGCACAAGTATTAGCTGTTAGTGATGAACCGGACAAAATTAAAATGGAAAATCCAACTCTAATTCAATCTATATGGAATGATGTTGTTACTTGGTTTTATGATATTTCATATTTGCATAGAATTATATTTTTGACCTTAATAACGTTATTCAGTATTTCTCTAATACTATTAATATTTGCCTCAATTTTCCGTGGTAAAAAATCAGTCGATAAATTAGATACAACAGAAATTATTCCACCAGAAGAAACAATAGATGATGATCTAACAGAGTTACCTGAAAAAAATGACAAAATGAGGGAAAAACTTGATACTGTGAGAGCATATCTTGCCGAAGATGAAATTTCTAGAATTCAAAGGTTATTGCGAGAAGTTATGCAAAATGGTACTGACGAACAAAGGACAGAAGCTCAACAACTATATGAAATAAATAAAAAAATGAGCTATCTTAAATTAAATGATACTCAAGCTATCAATACTAATTTAAAAAATATTGAGCAAATCAACAAACTTATGCCGGTTGAATTATCCGCAACAGAAGATAAAGAACAGGTATTTAGTGTAATAGATAAAGTGTTTATGATGCTTGATGAAGAATTAAACGGTCAAGGTAAGTTAATTGATTCCTATATTGCTAGACAACAGGAAGTCACAGATTCTCATGTAGCTACTAGTTATGAAAACGATTATCAAGTTGTGGAAGAACCATTAAAAAGACCTGATTTAAAACCAACCAGAAAATTATAGTGTTAGGAACTACTGGTAGTAAGCTGGTACTATTTTGAAATTTATAAATATGCTTAAATATTGGCATATTATACGGTAATATTGTAATTAATTGATATTTAACAATTTTTAATTTTTCTTAATAGTCAGCACCCAGTACCTTTACCTAAAATAATTATTACTCATTTTTTGCAAGAGTAATAATAAAAGTAGTTCCCTCGTCAATCACACTCTCACATTGAATTGTACCGTTTAACTGATGAGTTATTAAATTGTACACAATATGCATCCCCAAACCACTACCGCCTCCTTGTCTATTAGTGGTAAAAAATGGGTCAAACACCTTACTTACAATATCTGCTGGAATTCCCCTACCATTGTCTGAATAACGTAATATTATTTCTTCATCATTTTGCTCAACGATAATCCGCATATGTCCATCCGATTTATCCCGAAATCCATGAATTAAGGAGTTCATTACAAAATTAGTAATAACTTGAGAAAATACCCCCGGATAACTAGACAACATAATATCATTATCACATTCAATAGTTATTTCATGTTTAGTACGTTTAAATTCTGGACGCAATGTGGTTAATATTTCATGTAAATATTCATTAAGTTCAAAAGTACGCTGTTGCTCACCCGCTTGATCCACTGCAACTTGCTTAAAACTTTGAATTAAATCGGCGGCTCTGGTTAAATTTTTTAAAATCAGATCACTACCTTTTTGGGTAGAACCTAAATATTTATCCAAATCTGCTCTTTTCATCTTGTTATTTTCATATAAATTAACAATTTCTTTAGTCAAAGTTTCTAAACGGGATGCTGCCGTAACCCCAATTCCAACTGGAGTATTTATTTCATGGGCTACCCCAGCTACTAAATTACCTAACTCCGCCATTTTTGCAGATTCAACTAATTGTTCTTGCGTAGTTTTTAACTGTTGCAATGCATTCTCAGCAGCTTGCTTAGCTTCTTCTAATTTAAAAGTTCGCTCTGATACTCGTTCTTCTAAAGTATGTGAATAGTCCTCCAATTCTTGATTAAGTTTAAGTAATTGTTGGTTAAATTTTTCCCGTTCTAATTCTGCTAACCGGCGTTCAGTTATATCTTGGAAAGCCATCATTGCATAGCTTATCTCTCCTTCTTCATCAAAAATTGGATTACCCCAAGCTTCTATTGGAACCTGTTTATTTTGTTGGTGAATTTCTATGTCATCAATAGTTATACTTTCACCTTTTAAAGCCAAAGTATTAGGTTGTTTTTCAATAGGATACTGTTGTTTGGTACCAGCAATGTATACATGATCTGGAAAAGTGATTTCCAAATTGTCACCCAATAATATTTTAGCCTTTTTATTTTCATAGTAGGGACTGCCATCTGCATCCGTTACGCACACTCCCACCGGCATAGCTTCCAAGAATTGAGTCAATCTCCTTTCACTCTCAACTGCCATTCGTAAAGTTTCTTCTTTAAGTTGTTTAATATGCAAATGGGTCTTAATTCGAGCTAATAATTCACTCTTTGCCACTGGTTTTATAAGATAATCATTGGCTCCCATTTCTAACCCATTTACCAAATCAGTAACTTGATTTTTAGCGGTCAATAACACAATTGGTAATTCATTAGCTTCCCAAGTTTTCCTTATCTGTTGAGTAACTTCATAACCAGTCATATGTGGCATCATTACATCCAACAAAATTAGATCCGGAATATTACCTTGTTCCAAATTTTTCAAAGCCTCAGCTCCAGAAGCTGCCTCAATAGTTTTATAATTATGCATGGAAAGATGGTTGGTCAATACATGTAGATTAATTGGTTCATCATCCACGATCATGATATTAATATCAGAAAACTTTTGCCCAGTTATGGGAATTTCCGGCAAACTTTCACTAGTGAGAGCTTCAGAAGCTGGCATAGTTGCTGATGTTACCTTGTTAGATTGATTAACTAAGGAAATA
>JAUCGN010000103.1 GCA_030378125.1 Thiotrichales bacterium HSG1
TGGTGGCAGTTGGATAACTTTTGGCATTGGTTGCGAGCTTGGAAAAATTATTCTAATCATAAAGCCCAAGAATCTAAAGAAATTTGCAAGTTACTTAGGCAAGCATGGCATGATACTCAAGGCGGAAAGGTTTCTCCACCACGTCCTTGGTGACTTAAATTAATATGAGAAAAACTTATGTCTTACACTGAAATTACCACTGAATCTTGGTGGAGTCGAATAAAAAAATCTTTCGGAAATATTTTACTTGGTTTGACTTTATTTTTGGTAGCTTTTCCATTTTTGTTTTGGAATGAAGGTCGGGCTGTATATCGGACTCAAACCCTAGAAGAAGGGGTTGGTATTGTTACTTTAATTGACGCTGAACGAATTGAAAAAAGCAATGAAAACAAACTTATACATTTATCTGGGTTAACTGAGTCGCATGAAACTTTAAGTGATGAAAGATTTGGTATTGTTCAAAATAATATTATTAAATTAAAACGTGTAGTGCAAATGTATCAATGGCAAGAAGAAACCCATTCTGAAACTGAAGAAGAATTTGGGGGAAGTACAAAAACAACAACAACTTATTCTTATTCCAAAAATTGGGATAACACAATATCAAACTCTAGTTATTTTAAACATCCAGAAGACCATCAAAATCCTGATTCAATGCCATTTAACTCTGGAACTTTCCAAGTTAAAGAAGTTACAATTGGTGCTTTTACTCTATCACCTAGTTTGCTAAGTCGGGTTAATAATTACCAGAAATTTCCGATAACTGAGGCCATATTTGAGCGAATATCAAAAGAACATCAGGAAGGCTTACAAATCTATAATAATCTTTATTATTTGGGAAAAAATCCAGAACAACCTCAAATTGGTGACTTAAAAATATGGTTTGAAATAGTTTCACCAAGTACGATAAGTATTATTGCTAAACAATTTGGCTCAACTTTTGAATCTTATATCACTAAAGTAGGCGGGGAAATTGAATTGTTTGAATACGGTACGGTATCGGCTGAAGATATGTTCAAACATGAACAAGAATTTAACATTATGTTGACTTGGTTACTCAGGTTAGCTGGTTTTATGATTATGTTTATTGGTTTGAAGCTTATATTTAACATATTAAGAACTCTTGCGGCAGTTGTACCATTTTTGGCTGATATTGTTGGATTTATTGGTGGTTGGGTAGGGTTTATTATAGCAGCATCATTTTCCCTAATTACCATTGCAATTGCTTGGATTTTTTATCGACCATTGTTGGGAATAGCTCTTTTAGTTCTTGCTGGAGGTTGTTTATATTTTTTAAAGTTTGCTTACAAATCTCAAGAAGATGTTATTCCTATTACGAAAATTGAATAGCTTTTCAGATAAATATTTTGGCCAAAAGACCTGCTATGTTTCAAAAACCGGCAGGTCTGAGAACCTTTATTTTTCAGAACCTAGTTATTCGTATAAAACATTATGAAAACTAGAACTATCAAAACTAATAGTGGTAAAAAATATTCGGGTTTAACTTCCAAATTTGTTGATCGAGGAGAATATATTGAATACGAAAAAAGCTTCTTTACTACTGAAAGAATTAATAAAAAATCTATAATATATGAATCTATAACTTCTTGGTTCAAATTACTAGCAAATTTAATTTTCGTGATAATGTTCGTGACTTTAGCTGCAATTATGGTGGTTAAAACATATAATATTTATTACGATCATAACCCTGAATTAGCCAAAATAAATAAACTTATTGAGCAGCCATCCATTGATGTGCTTGTTGAATATGCAAGCAAAAATAAACAATCTAAATTTATAGAACGAGTTAAAAAAGAAATTGCGTTAAGATGTTCCAAAGTAGAGTCTGAATTAAAACACGAACAAAAAAATAATGGTTTTATCGATCAAAACTTAAAAGATTCATACAAAATATCTTGTCCAAAAGTCATTGAAAAATTTTAATTTTCTTTAATTCCTTCCAATAATTGTTTTAATAACCAGTCAATTTCTTCTTGAGTCAAAAAATCTCGCCAAGGTGGCATAGCGGTTCCCATTCGACCATCAGCTATAGTATTAAATAATAGTTCTCTTGGTTTAGTTACTAAGTCTTCAGGTAATAAAGATGGACCTAAACCACCTTTTAACGTCATACCGTGACAAGCTCCACAATCATGCCGCAATAGATATAATACTTCGGTTTGGCGTTCAGCTGATGGCTCATCGGCACAGGCATTAGTTTGTACTGTTGATAAGATTAAGGCAATGAGAACGATTATTTTCATGTTGTTTGAATTTGGACTTTATTCTCTAAACTTTGATATATTTTGAAAACTTATCAGATTTAAATATTATCCAATTGAATTATGAAAGGTCATAGTATATACTAAGCTTTTTTCTATAGTTATACAAAAATTAGCAATAATAGTTATGTTCGAGTGGTAAGCTTTTTATGGTCAGCAAAAAATAGTCACAAAACAATTTAAGTATTATCAAAATGTTGTCTAGCTTTAATTATTCTACTTAGCTTGTAATCTTATAGCTCGACATGCTAACAAAATTTCTATTTTTTGTCAAAAATTTTTTAATGAATTATGGCCTTGTTGGCTTTGTACAGGAAAATTTCTATTGTCTGAATTAGAATTAAAGAATAAAAAGAATTTATAACCTCTTATAATCAAAAGAAAAATGTTGCAAGTTATACGTTTGAAGTATTATTTAAGTATTTTAGTAAGCATACTAGTAATCAGTTGTGCTCCACAACCACCAATTCCGTCATCTGGACATCTTAAAATTGAAGATATTGATGTTGTTCCTAAAGATGATATACCACCATTAGTACAACAGCAGCCTTTTGTGCCGGTACCTAAACCAACAGAACCTTTAGAAGAATTTACTGTTGTTGTTGATGCTGTACCAATTGACAGATTACTGTTTGTTTTAGCTCGTGATGCTAATATGAATGTTGATATTCATCCTAGTATCAAAGGCAATATTACCCTAAATGCAATCAACCAAACTATACCACAAATATTAAAACGTATTGCAAAACAAGTTGATTTACGTTATCAAATACTTGATGATTTAATTACTATTTCTCCTGATTTACCTTATATGCACTTGTATAAAATTGACTATGTTAATATGTCGAGAGATACTAAAAGTGAAGTAAAAATTTCAACTCAAATAATCAGTAATATGAGCCAAGTTGGGAAAGGTTCAGGTGGAGGAGGTTCAGGTGAAAGTTCTAGTAGTTCAGAAGATAATAACTCTTTAACTACAATTACTAACGAATCAAACAACCGTTTTTGGGATACTTTAGGTAAAAGTATTAATACTATTTTGGCTGGTTATGAGTCTGAAGAAGTTGATGATAAGGTAAAAAATAAAGTAACAGTAAATCCAGAAGTTGGTCTAATTACCGTATACGCCAATCACAAACAACATAAAGAAATTCAAAATTTCCTCGATCAAGTTATCACTAATGCACATCGTCAAGTTTTAATTGAAGCTACTATTGCCGAAGTACAACTGACAAATAATTATCAAGCTGGAGTAAATTGGCAACGGATTGCCGGAAATTTTACTTATAATCAGTCTTTTTTGGGAGGTGACTTAGGTAATGCACCGTTTTATTCTATTGAATACAAAAATTCCAACAGCAAATTTGGTAATATTTCTAGCACGGTACGTTTGTTAGAAGAATTTGGTTCGGTTAAAGTTCTATCCAGCCCCAAAATAATGGCATTAAATAATCAAACAGCATTACTTAAAGTTGTTGATAATATTGTTTATTTTACTACTAGGATAGAAGTTACTGAGACAGAAACTAGAACTCGAGAAAATTATACCACTAATATTCATACAGTGCCGGTAGGTTTAGTTATGGCTATTACTCCACAAATTAGTATTGGTAATACTGTAATTTTAAATGTTCGACCAACTATTTCAGGAATTATAAAATACAAACTTGATCCCAATCCAGTACTGGCTTTAGCTGGTACAATAAATGAAATTCCAGAAATTCAAACCCGCGAAATGGAATCTATTTTAAAAATAGAAAATGGTAATATTGCGATAATCGGTGGTTTGATGCAAGATACTACTGATCAAAATCGGCGTGGAGTACCATTTTTGTCCCAATTACCTTGGGTTGGAGATTTATTTAGCTATCGTAATGATAGTTATAAAAAAACAGAGTTAGTAATATTTATTCGTCCAACCGTCATTAAAAATCCAAGTTTGACTGGTGATTTACAAGAATACAAGGATTTTTTGCCTAGTAATTCGCAACTTGATACGTTGCCCCAAACTGGGTTTAGTCACTAATTTTTATCAATTCCCGTTTCTTTTCCATTTTAGCTTTATACATATTTTCATCCGCTATTTCAATTAATTCTTTTGGGGTTAAATTACTTTTATAGCAATATTCAGAAAATCCAAAGCTAAAATCAATTGTTATATCATGAATTTTTTGTTTATTTAAATTTTTTCTGACTCTTTCAATTAATTTTTGTGAATCTTCTAGTTTTACTTTGGGGAATATAATTAAAAATTCATCACCACCCATACGAAATACATAATCAGAAGCCCTAATTATGTTCCTAAGAAAATCAACTACAGTATTTATAAGTACATCACCTTCTGCATGACCATAATTATCATTAATTACTTTTAAATTGTCTATATCTATATAACACAAAACAAAACATTCTTTAACTTTATTAGTTCTAGCAATTTGTTGCTCTAAAATTTTATAAACTGACCTACGATTAAAAGCCCCAGTCAAGGTATCTGTCATTGACAATTCTTCTAATCTTTCCAAAGTTTTTTCTAACCTAATATGTACTTGAACCCTAGCCAATACCTCCTCTTCCACAAATGGTTTAGTTATATAATCAACGCCACCAGCCCGAAAAGCTTTCAGTTTAGTTTCAATATCAACCAAAGCAGTGATAAAAATAACTGGAGTACAGTTGGTACTTTCAATTCCTCGTAATCGTTTACAGGTTTCAAAACCATCCATTTTAGGCATATTTATATCTAACAAAATTAAATTTGGTTTTATGCGAGATATCCGTTGCAAAGCCATTTCACCATTAGTAGCTGCCAATACTTTAAACCCAGCACTATGTAAACAGTTATTCAATATATCTAAGTTATTTGGTTCATCATCAACGATCAAAATTGTGCTTGTCATTTTCTTAATTAAAGCCTTAAAGTCAAATTTTTTGTGTTTTATTCTCAACTAAAATGCTGTTAATTTTTAATTAAGAATCAATCACACTTTTGGCAAGATTCAAGCCATTCACTTATTACTTCCAACTGGTAACTTTTTAACCATTTTTGTACCTTATTAATAAAGGGTTGTAGTTTAGAATCAGTTTGAGATAATTTCTCTAATTGGTCTGCCAATCCATTAACATCACCCATTAATGATAGTTCGTACATTTCTGCTATTATGTTTGTTGGCGGGAATGTAATATCTTGTTGAACAGTTACTTCCTCAACGATCTCTTTAGTATTTCCATATACCCAAGTCAAATTTAAATACTGCTGTAGATGAGATAATAAATTTTCAAGATGAATTGGTTTGGGCAAAAATACATTACCACCAACTACTATACTTCTGTTTTGATCTTCCTCATATACACTGGCAGAGGCAGCAATTATCAACTTATCATTTAATTTTGGAGTTTGGCGAATTTTACTAATCAATTCAAACCCATCCATTTCTGGCATGATTAAGTCTGTGATAATAACATCTGGAACTATTTCCATGGCTTTTTCCAAAGCTTTGGCCCCATTATTGGCTTCTTGTATTTGAAAACCTAATGGAACTAAGAAATCTACTATTACAGCTCTATTTTCCCAACCATTATCTACTACTAAAACTTTCGGTGGTTGACCTTTAATTCCAATGATTGGTAAATCTGGTTCCACATCTTGAATAGTTTTTTCTGCTACTGATAAGGATAAGTCAAACCAAAATTTAGTTCCAAAACCAATTTTACTTTCTACTTGTAATTTACCATCCATTAAGTCCACCAAATTTCTACTGATGGATAAACCCAGTCCAGTACCTTTTATTTGTCTTTCTCGATCTCCAACCTGATGAAAGGGATCAAAGATAGATTTTAGCTCTTTAGCATTAATACCAACTCCAGTATCCTCCACAATAAAGCGAATATCTGTACCTTTGGCTTCTACTTTTAAAGTTATATGACCATTGTCAGTAAATTTAACCGCATTACCTAGTAAATTTAATAAC
>JAUCGN010000104.1 GCA_030378125.1 Thiotrichales bacterium HSG1
TGTAGTCACCACTGTTGATTCCGTATATACAGTTAAACAAACGACTGAATATGATGAATCTGTCAAACAAATTGCTTTAGCTAATCATTTAATCTTGACTAAGATTGACCTAGTTGATGATTTAGAAAATTTAACTACTCACTTAAAACAAATTAATCCCACTGCTAAACTGCATAAAGTTAATCTTCAGGAAGATGGCTTAAAAATAACTGATTTATTTGATAATAGTCATTATAGCAGCCAGACCCAACAACTTGATATTAATAATTGGTTAAAAGTAAAATCTTATAATATTCATAGTCATAATACCTATATAAAAACTTTTTGCATTGAATATCAGGAACCCTTGCATTGGTTAACATTGGAACATTGGATTCAACAATTAACCCGATTACGTGGTAAAGATTTACTGCGAATAAAAGGAATTGCTTATACCTATGAAACTGATCTACCAGTAATAATTCAAGGGGTACAACATATTTTCCAACCTCCTACCACTTTAAAAGCTTGGCCAGATGATAAAAGATGTTCTCAAATCGTATTTATTACTAGAAATATTGAAAAACAATTAGTTGAAAGGGTTTTACAGGCTATTATAGATAGTAAAACTCAAGTTGATATTTGTAATGCTGCCTTGCTCCTTTTATGAAATGATAGAAAACTTATAATCAACATCAATATACTGCACACAAGCATAATTTAAATTTTTAAAGGAGTCCAAAATTTATCTTGGCAATTGTCAAATTAAAATTTGGACTACTGTAAAGTATACCTTCGCCAATGCAAGAATTTGTTGTTTCTGGAAATAAGCTTTGCTTCATTCCCAAAATAACTATCATGGTAACGAAGGTATTAAAGTATAGTAATTAATAATATAACTTAATGAATAGTCTAATTTTTTCCTTTAAATTCTTTTTATTCTTTAATTCCATAAATTCTGATTCAGACAAATTCAGTACTTATTAACAATATTAACGAGGTCTTTTTTATGTTTACCCATGTTAAAGTATTGTTTATCTTAGTATTATCAATACAATCTGTTTTAGCTCAAAATGTAACATTTGACTCAAAAGTTTTGTTTATAAATTCCTATCATAATGGTTATGCTTGGAGTGATGAGGTTCAACGTGGTATAGAAACTGTATTAGCCAATAAGAAATCTATATTGCTTAAAACTATTGAAATGGACACCAAACGCAATACCAGCGAAGAATTTAAACTTCGATCTGCACTTAAAGTTAAACAATATATAAAAGAGTTTAAGCCTGATGTGGTAATTGCGGCAGATGATAATGCGTCTAAGTATGTGGTAGAACCTTATTATAAAGATGCTGATTTACCATTTGTATTTTGTGGAGTTAATTGGGATGCAAGTGTTTACGGTTATCCGTATTCTAATGTTACTGGAATGATTGAAGTTAGTTTAATCGAATCTGTTATTAGGCAATTGCAAACTAACGCTAAAGGCAGTAGAATTGGTTTTATTGGTGGTGATGTACTAACTCCTTATAAAGAGTTGAAATATCATAAAAAGTTATTCAATATTAGTTATGATAAAATTTATTTGGTTAAGACCTTCAAGGAATGGCAAGAAAAATACTTACGATTACAACAAGAAGTTGATATGATTATTTTTTATAACTATGCAGGAATCAGTGATTGGGAATCAGAACAAGTTCAAGATTTTATCCTAAAAAATACTAAAGTTCCCACTGGTTCTTCACTTAGATTTATGGCTCCTTTAGTTGCTATTACAATTGCCATAAGTTCAGAAGAACAAGGCCGTTGGTCGGCACAAACTGCATTAAAAATTCTAGCTGGGTTTAAACCAAGTAAAATTCCAATAGTGCAAAATAAAGAAGGTAAACCGATATTTAATATGAAATTAATCAATAAATTAGGTTTAAGAATTCCTTTATCATTGTTAAAAATGGCTGAACGTATCTAAATATATTTAGAATTATCTATGTATCTTTTCTCGAAAATATTTTTATCAACTATATTAATATTAGCTTTGCCGGGAATTCCTATCGTCTTGGCTGGATATTTTATTATAAATGAAATTGTCTATGATCTTAATAAAAATAATTTTATCAATGAAATTTCTCATATTCAACAAGATATTAATAATGCACAAACCACTTTAGAAGAAACTGGAGTGCAAGATATAGAATTTTATGTCAATGATTCTAAGAAACGAGTATTGAACCAAGTGAATAAATATCATTATGGTAGAACTGGTCATATTGATATTTTAGGCTCTAATAGCCATCTTTTGACACATAAACATGATGATAAGGACGAGTTTGTAAATGTTTCTCTTATAAAAAATATACTTAAAGCTGATAAAACTGACGGGGATATGGAATATAAATTAAAAGGTAAGCATTATTTCAGCGTATTTAAAAAATCACCGACTTGGAATTGGGTAATTATATTTGAAATAGAAAAAAATGAAATTTTTCAACAACGCAATAACTATATTAAATTTTCAGCAGTTGTGATCATTGTTACTTTTTTTATTATGATTATTGTCGCTTATTTTCTAGCTAAAAATAATGTAAATCGAATGAATTCTGTTTTAGATTATCTTAAAAATATTGAGTATGGTCGTTTGGATACAACCATCCCAATAATCAGCCAAAAATACAAAATAGGAATTATTCAAAATGGCATAAAATCTATGGTGCAAAAAATGGTATATATTAATACCAACTTAAAATATGAAATTGAACAACGTAAAACTGCTGAAATAGCTATGCTTAAAGCTAAAGAAGATGCAGAGGGAGCTAATTTAGCTAAAAGTAATTTTATTGCCAACATGAGTCATGAATTGCGTACTCCACTTAATGCTATTATTGGTTATTCAGAAATGTTAAGTGAAGACTTGCAAGATGAACATATAGATCATAAGCAATCTTATAAAGATATGTTGAAAGTAACTAATTCTGCCAAATACTTGTTGAACTTAATCAACGATGTTTTGGACATATCTAAACTAGAGGCTGGAAAAGTAGATTTATTTATTGAAAAGGTTTATTTGCAAGAATTGTTAGAAGATATTGAGGCAAGTGTACAGCCACTTATCAGCAAAAAAAATAATGAACTAAAACTACAAATAATTGATATATTAGGAGAAATAGATACTGATATAACCAAAACAAGGCAGATAGTTTTTAACCTATTGAGTAATGCGGCCAAATTCAGTGAAAACAATGTAATAACTTTACAGGCCAAACTGATTAATAAAAATAATAAAGAACATATTAATATCCAAGTTATAGACCAAGGTATCGGTATGACTGAAATCCAGTTAAGTAAAATATTTAAATCATTTACTCAAGCAGATTCATCAACAACTCGAAAATATGGTGGTACTGGATTGGGGCTGGCTATAAGTAAAAAATTTGCTCAAATGATGGGAGGGGACATAACAGTAACTAGTAGTTATGGGGAAGGGAGTATTTTTACCTTAGAATTACCCGTATAGGAATTACAGCAATCTCCTAAAAAACAATATAAATCAAAAATATATGGACTATAAAGACACCTTTCATACATAGTGTTAAGATTTACAAATCACTACTTTGTTTATGAGTAAACATGATTTAGAGTGACCATTTGTATTAATTGAATTAATTATAATGGTCAGTTTCCACTAGTTAATCTTTACCAACTTGAATAAATATCATCCAATGTTTGTTGTTCTTTGGGTGGTTCTGGCAATAGACCTTCTTTTTTAAGCGGATTATCAACTCGTTGCAATTCATCTTCATGGATTTTGAAATGAACTTTACGGCGAGGTAAATAGTGATTGGAAGGATTTGTACCCCATTCCGGCATCAATTGATAGCCACCATTTTCTCGAATTAATTGTGACACCTCAGAATCAGGATTATGAACATCACCAAATAAACGAGCATTAGTTGGACATGCTAATACACAAGCTGGTTTACGTTCCGATTCAGGCAAAGTTTGGTCATAAATTCTATCTACACATAAAGTACATTTTTTCATCACTTTTTGTTTTTGATCGAACTCACGGGTTCCATAAGGACAAGCCCATGAACAGTATTTACAACCGATACATTTATCGTAATCAACTAACACGATACCATCTAATTCACGCTTGTAACTGGCTCCAGTTGGACAAACCGGTACACAAGGGGGATCTTCACAATGTAAACAACTTTTAGGAAAATGAACTGTTTCAGTATTAGGAAATACACCTACTTCAAAGGTTTGTACCCGATTAAAAAACGTTCCAGTTGGATTGGCATCGTATGGATTGACATCTGACATAGGCCCAGCCCAACCAGAAGTATTCCATTCTTTGCAACTGGTTACGCAAGCATGACAGCCAACGCATACGTTGAGATCAATGATTAAAGCTAGTTGTTTCATGTAAGACTACTCATTTGGTTGTAGAGATATAGCTTTTCAGATAAATATTTTGGCAAAGGTTTTTTGAAAAAAATTTTAGCCTCGAATGGACTCCTATTTTCTTAAAACCTATAACTCTATTCTTGAGCCGCTGATAGGTCAGCCTCCAAGATTTAGTTAGAATTAATTTGTGATTATTTGCTGGGTTTCCTTTCGTCAGTCCAGCCTACGAGATCATTAGGAACAATAAGAATAAATACTAACATTGATTTTAAAGAATCAACAGAAATAGACAGTTCATCTTCATCATAAAGTTCAATCAATTCAAGTAATCTTTTTGATAAGCTAGGACTTACGCATTGACAAATCCAAGAAAATATTTTCATCAATATAATTAAAACAGGTAGCCATAAATAAAGTAGTGATGGCTTCAAAAAAATGTTATATTTCAAATATCTGACAGTTTTACCACTACCTATTTTAGGACTACCTAATATTCTTGTCAATGCGTAAGTCCTATGCATCCAAAAAAACATATTATACTCTACTATCAAGTTTTAGCATATTTAAAAATATTCATAGTTTAATCCATACAGTCCTCAGTTCAATATTTCAATGATGGCGTAGGTTCAAATCTGCCTAAATCTTTGTAGTTCATATGTTTTGTTGAATCTCTAAGCAGAAAAAGTTTTTTCACCATTTCAATAACTTCATCCAACTTATATTGTCTGAATTTTAATAATTTTTAAAAACTGTACTGTGCCGAAAAATCATATACGCCATTTATCAACGATTATTTTTACTTGAAATTCGTCATTATCTAAAAAAATTTTCTTGGGTAAGTTAATATTTTCAATATTAGTATATCGTCCATAACTAATTTCCCAAGCATCTTGCCGCAAAGTTTGTAAGCGACCAATCTTATCTAACGAATACCATTGAGGTGAGGAATTTGGAGTTGGAATGCCCCTGATCCAAAAATTTAAGTTGGTAACAGGAATATATAATTTAAGTACATCAGCCATTAAAGTATCCGGGTCCTTCGCATTGAAAACTTTATTATCAGCAGTACGCATAATAACCCCACTATCACTACCATCAAGCAAGATAGCCCCCTGCCCCATTGGATTACTAAAACGTAGTTTATAAGTTGCGATTTGTTGTTGCCAATTAAATTTAGCAGTCCAACTGTCATTTTTGGTTTTAATTGCTATACGGCCATTAATTTGCCATGAATTCAATTGTTTAGCTGGCATTTGTGGCAATGGGGGCAATGCTAAACAGCCAGATATTAACAGTAATAATAATAATTTTTTCATTGTTTAAGTATTCTTTAAACCTATTGATTTTCTATAACTTGCACGTTAATTCCAACATGTTGAGCTAAGTTAACAAAATTAGGGAAAGAAGTAACCACATTAGCACAATCATCAATATTAATAATATCACTAGCACGCAATGCTGCCACCGCAAAAGACATTGCAACTCTATGATCTCCATGACTATCTATGCTTCCACCTTGCATCTTACCGCCTTGAATAATTATTCCATCTGCTTGCGGTTTAGCATCTATACCTAATTTTTGTAACCCATCTGCCATTACTTGAATTCGGTCACTCTCTTTAACTCGTAATTCCTCAGCACCAGTTAATACAGTTTTCCCTTCTGCACAAGAGGCTGCAATGAATAAGATTGGAAATTCATCTATAGCTAATGGAACCTCTTCTTTAGAGATATTTACTCCATGTAAATCACTTGATTTAACTTGAATATCGGCTATTAGCTCTCCATTGATTTCTTGCTGATTACATAATTCAATATCGGCTCCCATGCGTTTTAA
>JAUCGN010000105.1 GCA_030378125.1 Thiotrichales bacterium HSG1
TAAGGATTCTTTAAAACTTGGTGGAAAAAGTTCAACTGTTTTTTCTTCTCGAATTTATTCAGGTACAAGAGGTAATGGTAATGCTGGGCAAATTTATATTGAAGCTAAAGATATTTTAGTTGATGATGGTGGACAAATAATAACCGGTTCCAGTGGTGTCGGTAATGCAGGCAATATTCACCTTCATATTAATGGCACAATTACTATGACTGGTTATGGTAATGGTGGCCAAACAAGTACTATATCTGCTAATACTTTTACTTCCATTAAAGGAAATAAAGGTGGTTCTGCCGGTAAAATTCTTATTGAAGCAGACCAACTTAAAATAAATAAAGGTGGGATAATAAGTGCAACAACAAATGCTTCTAAAGATAATTCAAGTGGGGAAGGAGGCCATATCATCATTAAAGTCAAAGGTAAAGTAGAATTAAGCGGAGTGAATTCTTATGGAGAAAATGAAAACGGTTTTGGGTCTGGAATTTACGCTGGCAGTAATGGAGTTGGTAATAATGCTGGTGATGGTGGGCATATTGATTTACAAGCCGGTAGTTTAATTATCAAGGATGGAGCTGTTATCAAAAATAGTACTAATAACAACGCTGATGGTGGCAATATAACTATTGTGGTCGATGATGTAACAACCATTAGTGGAGATTCTTCACAAGCTATATTACAAGAGCCAAAAGATTCTCAAGCAGAGTATTTGAAAGATTTTTCACCTACACATTATAACGAATCTACCAGTGGAATTTTTGCCAGTTCAACTAGCGATAGTGAACAAGCTGGTAATAGTGGTGCTATTAGTTTGAATGCTAACCGGCTAGTTTTGCAAGAGAATGGTACAATTTCCACTTCCAGTGCTGGTGGTGGTAAGGCTGGCAATATAACTTTGCAAGTTGGGCAATTAAAGTTGGATAACAGTGCCAAGATTATTTCAGAGAGTCAAATGGCTAATTCCTATAGCTTCAATCAACTCGCAGAACGTGATAGCCGTATAACAATTCGTGGAGATATAATTGAAGTGGCTGATATTGGAACAGGAAAAATAGGTAGTTATTTTAATACTGGGACTGAACTTATCAGAACTCAATCTATTTATTCTGTTATTGATATGGAGGCTTTATATAATTTAAATCAACGATATAGCATTGAAGAAGGTGACGTTATAACAGTACAAAATAATGGTAATCGTTTTGTGTACGCATTTAATAGCTTTTATGGTCAAGGCGAATGGGTGCAAATAGGAGATAAAATTGACATAATGCTTGAAAATATGAATGAAATAAGTGCTATCAATGGAAAATGGTTTGCGGCAAATAAAATTCCCTATCCTTCTGAAACTATGATTCAAGTTAAAGATGCTGGGAATGGTAAACCAGCTACTTTTATCTATTCATCCAATCTTCAAAATCCTATCAATGAAGACTTTTTGGGGCGAGCTGTTCGCTTAAAACATTTTTCTATGAATGATGTCTCAGAATTACAAACTTTGCAAAAACAAGCTGATGTTAAAAGAGGGGATATAGCAACTATAACGGATAAGTTCATTTATGATGGAAATCAATGGATAACATTGAACGATACCCAAAAAGTAGCTAATATTGCTGAAATGGATGAATTAATTTTGATTAAAAGAGGGGATTTTGCTCAAGTTGCTGATACAACATTTATTTATTCTGAACCAGATTGGGTAACATTAAATAAACGCTATGAAGTTGCCGATTTAATTCAACGTAATAAGATTTCTGTACAAGAAGGAGATTCTGTACAAGAAGGAGATTTGGTAAAAGTATTAGATAATGGGCAAGGTAAACCAGAAAGCTTTTTCTATTCTAATCAGGCATGGCATAAACGTATCCAAGGCGGTGAATCTGGAAAAATACAGATTACTGCACAAGATATTATTGTTTCAAATGACAGTGCTATTACTACAGAAGCTATCAGCTCGGGTGGTGGTAATATTGTAATAAACCCAGATAGTTTCGTATTTTTAAATGATGGCAAGATGACTGCCAGTGTGCAAGAAGGTACTGGTAATGGTGGTAGTTTAACTATTTCTAAACCACATTTTGTAGTATTGAACAATGGTCAAATTACTGCCCAAGCAATTGAAGGTAATGGTGGTAACATAAATATTCGAGTTGAACAATTGATTTCTTCTCCAAATAGTTTGGTGAGTGCTTCTTCCAAATTGGGTTTGGATGGTGAAATAAATATTGAATCTCTGGGCGTAGATTTAACTGGAGCCTTAAAAGCTTTTGGTATAAATTTTCTCAATGCTGCCGCTCATATGAAACGAACTTGCACTACTGAAGATATATTAAATAAAAGTACCTTCTATATTTTTCCTGTAAATGGCAGCCAACCTTTTCCTGCTGATTTCATTGCTAACGAATTGGTTTTGATCGAAAATGAGGAAGAAGTCAATTTGAAAGTTGAAGTTAAAGAAACAAAACTAGTGGGTTTGACCAGATGTCGGCCTGACTTGTTGATTGGTGATATTTGGTAGTCCTGAACTTAGTATTACAAGAGTTGTTAGTGTATCCGAACGTTGGTTGCAAACGTCACAAATTTGTTGGAAAAGAAAGTGATTTGACGAATCGTATTGAACACTTTAACTGTACCATAGAATTTCACGTTTGATTCGGAAAGCCTTTTTCTAAAAATTCTCAAATCATGTTGGAGCTATTTGCTATTTTATTAGGATTATTCCTATAATTCTCCTAACCTACTGCAATTTATATACTATTGATTTTTATATATTATATTTTTTAGAAGAAATTGTTATTCTTGTTGTAGCAAACTGTACATCAATAGCTTTTTCATGTATCCTATCAAGAACTATTTTTGTTCTATTGTCAAAATTTTTAGAATATAGTGTTTCAGAAAATAGAAATCCATTCGAGACTATGAAAGCTTTTTTCAAAAAATAACAGCCTTAAATACTTTAGTTTGGAAAGCCAAAACAAATCTTGGACTCCTGTAAAAATATTTTTCTGAAAAACTATCAGGTTAGTAATTACGAATAAAGTGGTTTACAAATATGCAGATAAAGTTAAAAGTTTGGCGACAAAAAAACAACAGTGAAGATGGCAAGATAGTAGAATATACTGTTGGCGATATCATTCCAGAAATGTCCTTCTTAGATATGTTGGATATTTTGAACAAACAGCTCTTAAAAAAAGATGAAGAACCAATTGCCTTTGATCACGACTGTCGAGAAGGTATTTGTGGTTCGTGCAGTCTTTATATAAACGGTAGACCACAAGGTCCGGAACAGGGAATTACCGCTTGTCAATTGCACATGCGTTCTTTTGCAGATGGAGATACTGTTTATATAGAACCTTGGCGGGCTAAATCATTTCCAGTTCTTCGAGATTTGGTAGTTGACCGTTCAGCTTTTGACAGAATTATTCAGTCAGGAGGTTATGTATCAATCAATACTGGTTCCGCTCCTGATGCTAATACAATTCCAATCCCGGATGGCAAAGTAAAAGAGGCTTTTGAAGCGGCTGATTGTATTGGTTGCGGTTCTTGTGTAGCAGCTTGTAAAAATGCTTCAGCTATGTTGTTTGTGGCTGCTAAAGTATCCCATTTAATTTTACTACCACAAGGGCAACAGGAAAGAAAAAGTAGGGTAGAAAAAATGGTAGCTCAGATGGATGTTGAAAAATTTGGAGCTTGTTCAAACACTGGAGCATGTGCTTTTGAATGTCCTAAGAGTATCCCGATAAGTCATATTGCCCGTCTTAATCGAGAATTTTTATCCGCCAAGTTAACTTCTAATTTGACTTAACTAATATTTTTATTCTATTATAAATACTAGAGTTATTACTAATTATTACCAATTGTGAGGAAACTTAAATGGTACAGACGAAATGTTTAATTGCATTGCTATTTGGATTCTGTCTAATATTAGGAACCGCTAATGCAGATAGTATGGATGAACTTTTTGTACAGGAAGCACCGACCGTTGATGAAGTTAATGCAGACATTATTAGATACAAAATAATACTGGAAGAAATTATTGACACGAAAGTCCCTAAAGCTCTATTACGAAATGCCGAGGGGATAATGGTAGCAAATGTCAAAAAAGGTGGTTTTTTGGTTGCTATTCAAGCCGGAAAAGGTTTGTTAATGTTACGCAAAGGTTATGACTGGACTAATCCATCTGTAGTAACTGTTTCTAATGCTAGTTTTGGTTTACAGGCTGGTGTAGAGTCAAAAAATATAGTTTTAATATTCACCCGCAGTAAACTAGCCGAAGATTTGCTGAGTGCTGAATTAAAATTGGGAGCTGGATTAGATTTAACAGTAGGTCCATTAGCTACTGACGTTGGTACTAAGGAAGTATTTTATAAGGAAATTTACTTTTATTCTGATGGGGTTGGAGTGTTTGCGGGAATTTCTTTTAAGGGTTCATCAATGGCATCTGATGATCTTGCAAATGAAGGTTTATATGGCAAAAAAGTTACTGCAGATGATATTTTTAGTGGTAGAGCCAGCACCACTGCCAGTGCAGTTGTTGAATTAAAAGAATTATTACAAGCAAAAGCTCCTAAATGAGTGACGTATTACAACAATTGACTCAAGTATTAGAGCAACGTAAGACAGCTAAACCAAACGAATCTTATGTTGCTAGTTTATATTCTGATGGCCTTGATAAAATTTTAAAAAAACTTGGTGAAGAAGCTACTGAAACAGTCATTGCTGCTAAAAATGGTAATGATAAAGAATTGATTTATGAAATGGCTGATTTGTGGTTTCACTGTTTAGTACTGTTAAGTCATCAAAATATAGAACCCAAAATAATTTTAGATGAACTGGAACGCCGTTTTGGTTTGTCTGGATTAGAAGAGAAAGCAAATAGGAAAAACTCTCATAAATGTAGTATTTGTCACAAAATATTTTCTAGTGAACAGGGTTTAAAAATTCATAACGGAAAGATGCATGATAAGGGGGAAAAATGAGTACTGATTGTTTATTTTGTAAAATTATTACTGGAGAATTACCATCTGAACAGGTTTATAGTGATGAAACGGTTGTTGTATTTAAAGATATTAACCCTAAAGCTCCAATTCATTTATTGATTGTGCCACGTGAGCATATCATCAGTCTTAATGAACTAGACAATGATGATTTAACAGTACATATGATGCAGTTATTACCTAAACTTGCTAAATACCAAGGTTTAAATGGTGGATTTCGTACAGTTATTAATACTGGTCCTGCTGGTGGACAGATAGTCTTTCATCTCCATATTCATTTGTTGGGTGGTGGAAATCTAGACGGAACTGGATTTGCCATATAAATTTGGATAATTCATAACTAATATATAGCTTTCCAGAAAAGTAACAGTTAGATTTTCTATATAGGAGATTTATAATGTTAAAAGTTATATTAGCTTTATGTTTGGTAGGACAAGCATTTGCGGTTTGTGAGGGACCAACTTTGGAAGATATTCAATTTACTGAAAAAGAATATAAGATGTTGCAGCAGGTTCAAGAGGAGGAGGCTATTCTTGGTTAATGCGAATTAAGGGTTGAAAAATTATCTTAAAAATCAATTTTTTAACTTATTGTTTTTAGAAGATTCACAAATTTTAACCCTTAATTCGCATTTAGAAGAATACTGGGTAATGGATAATCGTCTGGATATTGTTCAATAATGTTTCCATTGACTAACAAATTTTCTATATCTTCATGGTTAATATTACGTTCAAACATACAACGTGTTGAATGAACACGATATTCAATACCAAAATTGTGCTATGTTGGAACTAATTCTATTAAAATGTGGTTAGTCCTGAACAAAGTAGTGTTAGTATAAAATTAAACAATATTAGCATTATAGTGATGAATGAAGTACCAAATAGCTCCAACATGATTTGACAGCTTTTTGGAAAAAGAAAGAGTTTTCCGAACCAGACGTGAAATTCGTTGTCTCATTGTACAGTTAAAGCGTTCAATACGATTTGTTAGGTTTCTTTTCCAACAGATTTGTGACGTTTGCTGGGAAAAATAACATCATATGCTTTCCAAAAATCTGTATAAGAAACCGCACATTGTCGATAAACAGGTGGTAATGAATCCCATAAACCTTTGGCTCCTTGAGCATCTCGACTACCTGTATAAGAACCAACAATTTCTCCTGTTTCAACGTCAATGGCAAGCCAAACCCATTGTT
>JAUCGN010000106.1 GCA_030378125.1 Thiotrichales bacterium HSG1
TTTAACCATAGGACTTCCATTTTCTTTTGAACACGAGGATGCGGGTGATGATATCTCTCATAATGCAACGCTTCACGTTCTTCTTCAAGAAACTCTATTTGTATCATTTTTTTCCTAATCGATGACTGTTTATTGGACTATATTTTATACCATATTTTGGCTCTATAAAAGTTTATTTTATTACCGTGTGAAGTATAGCTCCAACATGATTTGAGAGCTTTTTGGAAAAAGTTTTCCGAACCAGACGTGAAATTCGTTGTCTCATGGTACAGTTAAAGCGTTCAATACTACTTTGTTCAGGACTACCTAAACTTTTAATATTTTTAGGGTTAAAAACTGCTAGTTCAAAAATTATAGCTCTTACATGGATTGATAGTTCATTTCATTGCCAAATAACTGGTTTTGAAGGTGAATTATTGAAATCTAAATTCAATTGCTTAAGGTAGTGGGAATTTTGGGATAGTTGCATCAATTTCTTCCATCAATCCAATAGTTTGTTCCAAGGCTACCAAAATATAGAGGTAGTGGTTGCAGTCGTCATAATCAAGTTCTCGGCCTTTTCTGTCTTTGAGCCATTTTTGACAGACTTGGTAGCCGCCGATATGAAATTGCCAGACGTTTTCTTTAACATTATCAAAATATTGGGTTTTGTTGATATAAACTTTTCCATTTTTGTAGGTAATTTTTTCAACTAGGTTATTACCTTCGATTGGGTAGCCGCTTTCATTTTCTATATCGGCTTCCATGAGGTGGATTTCAATAAGTTGGTGGCCGAGTTTACATAATTTGTGGAATAGTTTTTTGTCGCTGGTTAGTGGTAGGCGTGGGAAGTCTATTTTAAGGAATTCAGCGTAACGTTGGCGATAAGTTGGGCTATGGAATATGGCGTAGATATAGTGAAATATGTCTTCGGGACCGATGGTTTTGGTCAGGTTGCCGGTGCCATCTTCTATGAATTTGAGGTTAAGGCAAGTTTCTATATCTTTGATGAAGTTGGGGGAGAAATTAGGTTTTCTCTTTGGTTTGCCATTGCCGTTTCCATTAATGAACTCATCTTTTTCTGTTGGGTAGATGTAGAGAGGGAATAAGTAATCTACACTTTGGTTATCAGAACGAATTAAACCGGTACTAATTATTGATGTTGTAGCCAAAAAATAAGCACATTGTTGTGTTGGAGGTGTTTTACGAACAGTAATCAATCCTAAATTCTTACCAGCTAACATATGTTGCATAATTTCACGTCTTGGTCTACAAATAAAACCACCTGATTTTCCAGTATAAAAAATATATCTTTTATCAAATGGGCGATATAAAATTGGAACAATATTAGATTTTTCAATGTTATGTTCAACAATATCATTTTGGGCTTTTTCAATTTTCCAATCTTGTGAATCTTTACCTAATTGATACTTTTCTCTTGCTTGCTCAACTTCTAAATCAACAAAATCTGTAATAACATCTAAAACTTTTTCCTTTGATGGATGAATAGTTAATTTATCTCTCGCTGTATATAAACCAGCATTATTGATTGGCATAATTTCTGTAATTTTCCAACCCTGTTCATATTCTCCTAACAATTCAACATTCTGAGGAATAAACAAATAAAACGGTGATTGTGGTTTTAATTCTTGCCAATTAGTTGTTTTAACATTATTTTCTTCCAACCAAGCATATTTACCTTTACGCTCTCCCCAAATATCAGCATGAAACACTTTAGCCGCTTGTTTTTTATCCTTATGCTTAACAAAAATTCCAATAGCCACTCCTTGTTGAATATCAAACACATTTTTATCCACACTACCATCTGGAGATTTTTCTTTCTTTTTAGCATTACCATGTAAATCAAGAATATAAATCTCATTGAAACTATTTAACAAATGTTGTCGCATTCCTCTAAAAGTCGGATTATCCAAATAACCATGATTAGTCACAAAAGCCAGTATTCCATAACCAGTTTGTTCAATTCGCCACTGTGCAAACCGAATAAACTTAACATAATCATCTTGTAAACCTTTTGGATTTCTCTCTTTCAAAGGCTTTCCATCTATTTGATAATAATCACGAATTAATTGACTAATCCATTCACCTTTATTTAAAGATTCATAAGAATAAGGCGGATTACCCACAATCACCATCACCGGCGAATCCTGCTTAACCTCACTTGCTGCCAAACCCTCATTAACCAACCACTCAATAAAACCCAACGCCTGCGTGCCACCCTTCTCAAACGTATTCTCCAAACTATTCGTCAAAAAAATCCGCAACCGCTCCTCAGAATCAAACTCATAACCCATATTCTGCAACTGTAAACCCAACTTCATATGAGCCACCGTATAAGGAGCCATCAACAACTCAAACCCATGCACCCGAGGCAACAAATGCTCACTCACATAAGACGACCACATCCCCTTATTCCTACGAAATTTAGCAAAAATCTGATTCAATATTGCATACAAAAACGTCCCAGTTCCCACCGCCGGATCTAAAATCTGCACCTTATGCTGCCCCGATTCCAACCGACTACTATCCGCCAACCCATCCTTCAATTTAAACTGCCGTTTCCACAACAAATCCACCGACCGCACAATATACGAAACCACCGGCTCCGGCGTATAATAAACCCCTCGCATCTCCCGCATACTCGGATCATAATGCTTCAAAAAAGTCTCATAAAAATGTACTACCGGGTCTTCCTGCCGAGTTCGCTTCCCAAAATCCGCTAAAATCGCTCCAATATCAGCGTGATTCAACACTTTCACCAAATGTTCAATCGCCCAACCCAAACGCTCATCCATGTCTATCCCAACAATCTGATTAAATAAATTGCGTAAAAAGGGGTTTGTCTTTGGTATATTATAATTAGCATTCAGCCTAGAAAAAGGCTCGGTCAAAGTAGCGTTACATTTTGCTGCAAATAAACCATAACATGCTGTTTGAGCATACATATCTGCAAACTGTCCAACTGTCAAACTATCCATTAAAATTAAACGAAAACTTACTAACTGTTCATGCAAAGTACCTGTTTTTTTCTGTTCATAAGCCTTAAGGATAGTTTCACGTATCTGAATTGCTATCTTTGCCATCCGTTCCGCCAAATCCTCTGGACAACGCAAAGTCACCGATTGATAATTAACAAACAATTCAATTAAATCTATAAACTGTTGAAAAGTTTCGGATAAAATTTGCAATTTTCCTGCTTTATTAACATTTGCTAGTTTTACAATTATTTTCGGCTCTGGTTTATGATCTGCAAACCAACGAAACTCTAAATAATCTGTCAGAATTAAATTACCAGAAAAACCCAAATAACGTTCAAGTTGCTCAGTTTTCAAAGTCTTATCCAATGAAATACCAATATCTTTGGCTTCCACATAACCTAACGGCACAGCTTGTTTATCCAAAATTACCAAATCCGGCGAACCGCAAGCAATCCGTTTAGGTTCATTAATAACATTGATTGTTGACTGTAAAGAAATCAGTAAGTTTTGCAAAGCTGCACGGTGAGCATGTTCTTTCGCTACACCTGTTTGGATATTAGTTTGAATTTGGGTAAGATATTGTTGGATATGATTATTCATGACTTAAGTTCCCAATATTTCGTCTCATCGTTATACACAAGTATTTAAATATTTGTTTTAAAGGCTTTTTCGTAGGAAACCCACCGAACCTTCAAAATGGTGGGTTTCTACATTTGTTGCTTGGGAGTTATGTATAACTATGAGACATTTCGTTGGGAATATATTTTACGATGCTAGATCATTCTTTATTTTGCTTCAAAGATTCCCACACAAAAGCCATTAAAGTAATAATCGTTAGTGGAATCACAAACCAGAACATTACGTTATTGAAAGCTGGTAACATACTGTGGTTAGTCACGTTTAGGAATAAGTAAATACTATATACAAAATAGTAGAATAAGAACAAAATGCCTTCCCAACGTTCAATTAAATAACCAGTGAAGAAAATTGGTAAACAGACTGCTGCCACTGCAATCATAATTGGCATGTCAAACACAATCGCTGCATTGGGAACTGTAATCCCATTTGGTGCAATTAAACTAGTAAAACCAAGTACTAATAAAATGTTAAATAAATTACTACCAATAACATTACCAACTATTATTTCTTGTTGACCACGTCTGCTAGCAACAACAACTGTAGCAATTTCTGGTAAAGATGTACCAATGGAAACTATGGTTAAACCAATAACTAACTCACTTATTCCATAGTATTTAGCTATCATAATAGCACCATTAACCAGCCACTGTGAACCCAATACCAATAAGCCCAACCCAACCACAATAAATACCAATTGTAATAAAATACCTTTGGGTCCATCCTCTAAATCTTCTTCTGTTGGACACGATACCACCTCTTCTTCTGGATTTTTTAATTCGTGGCAAGTTCTGATGGAATAGATGATATAACCAATAATTCCAGATGCTAAAATCAAACCATCCCAACGATTAAGAATACCGTCTAAGGATAGTACCAGTAATAAAACTGAGGCTCCTATCATTAAGGGAATCTCTATTTTTACTATACGCTTATGTACTCCTAATGGGACTATGACTGCTCCAATTCCAAGAATTAGTAAAATGTTTAAGATATTGCTACCTACAATATTACCAACTGCTAAGTCTGGTTTACCAGTCCAAGCTGCTTGCATATTTACTGCTAATTCTGGAGCACTGGTACCAAAAGCAACTATGGTAAGTCCGATAAGTAACGGAGAAACTCCCATCGTTGCCGCTAAGTTTTCTGCACCTTTAACAAGCATGTCAGCCCCGTAAGACAGCAAAATAAATCCTAAAGCAAATAATACTAATGTTAATATATCCATAAATTATTAAGTTGTAATGAAAATTAAGAAGAGGTGCAAAATTACTCAGCGATTACGATAGATACTATGTAATTGTACCAAAGTCATAACTGGACCTGATATAGCGTAAATTAAAAAAATGAGAAATAAAATTTGAGGTGGGTTTATAGAAATTAATGCAAATAACATCATTATGGCTAAAATTTTTACAAACGGAACTTTACCTTTAAAATCAAGGTCTTTAAAACTACGATAACGAAATTTACTAACCATTAACAAACCACTGAATATGGTAACTAACCAAGTTAACCAAACTATATTGGCCCCATCTATTTGATAATCAGTTCCTAACCACACAAAACCAGCCAATACCCCAGCAGCAGCAGGACTTGCTAGACCTTGAAAGTAAGCTTTATCAACTTTATCAACCTGAGTATTAAAACGAGCTAATCTTAAAGCTGTGCAAGCCGTATAAATAAACGCTGCTAACCAACCGAGTTTACCAAGAAAATTAGTTATTTCAATTAAAGAAGATAGGGACCATTGATACACCAACAAAGCTGGAGCCAATCCAAAACAAATTAAATCAGACAGGCTATCATATTCGGTTCCAAAATCACTTTGAGTATTGGTCATGCGAGCAACTCTTCCGTCAAGACCGTCAAGTATCATGCCTATAAATATTGCTATCGCAGCTGCTTCAAATTTACCATGAATCGCCGCAACTATTGCATAAAAGCCTGAAAACAAAGCTGCGGTGGTAAATAAATTTGGCAATAAATAAATACCGCGCCGTCGTTTGTTAGGTTTTATATCCATGCTTTTTCCTTAATAATTCTTAAATTAAAACAAGAAAATCCAAAACTTAAAACTAGTCCTCAGTTCAATGCCATTAAATCAAGAAAAATTTATGCAAGGTGGAGAGTCTTTATTGCCCATCATTGTTGGTAATCTGTGGTAGACAAAGAAAATATTTTACCCATTTGCTTAACTTTTAGACCTGTCAGGTTTTCAAAACCCGGCAAGTCTTACCAAAAATGTTTACCTAAAAAAGCTATAAATGGTGTTAAAACATAGAAATGAGGATGAAAACTATGAATTTAATTAAGAATTAGTTTTTAGTTTTATCAACTAATTTGTTAGCTTTAATCCAAGGCATCATATCGCGTAATTTTTCTCCAACTTGTTCTAATTGATGCTCACGACCTAAACGTCGTTTAGCTTTTAAAGTTGCTTGGCCAGCTTGATTTTCCATAATAAATTCTCTGGCAAATTCACCATTTTGAATTTCTTTGAGAATTTTACGCATTTCATTTTTGG
>JAUCGN010000107.1 GCA_030378125.1 Thiotrichales bacterium HSG1
ATTGGCATTATCACAAGAGCATTGGGTCTAGAAGATATTTTAACCCAACGTTTCGCCTAAAATTTATCAAAATCTCTTTGGAAGGTTCCGGCTTTTTTATAAAATTTAACACTTCAAGCCCACTGTCCATGTAAGTACTATCATCTTAATTACTTTGCTTTACGTTCCAAATTGTATCTTAAAGCCATTAAAACAGCTTTTGATGAACTACAAATTTTGAAAGCTGTCTAGTTTTGGTTTTGTTAGTATTGTTATTCTTATATTTATTTTTCTTTTGCGTAACTTCAGTTATAAATATATAAATTCAAATTTGTATGAATCTTAATATCCCCGCATTCCAAACAGCCCATGTTTTAATTATAGGTGACATCATGTTAGACCGATACTTACATGGTATCACCTCAAGAATATCTCCGGAAGCTCCGGTTCCAGTAGTTCATATTAAGCACCAACAAGAATGTCCCGGCGGAGCTGGTAATGTTGCTTTTAATATAAACGCATTGGACGGACAGGTAACAGTTATTGGAGTAATTGGTCAGGATGAAGCTGCAAGTACTATTAAAAACCAGTTGACCGAAAAGGGTATACATTGTGCTTTTATTCAACTTGCTGACGTATCAACAGTAACAAAATTACGAGTAATGAGCCGTCATCAACAGCTAATTAGATTAGATTTTGAAGATGGATTTGTTAACTTAGACTGTCAAGCTATAAAACAGCAAATGTTGTCTTGTTTACAAAATATTGATACTATAGTGTTATCTGACTATGGCAAAGGAACTTTAACTGATCCTCAAACTTTAATTCAAGTAGCAAAGGCTGCCAATAAACCAATTTTTATTGATCCTAAAGGCAATAATTTTGATAAATACTTGGGAGCAACTATTATCACTCCTAACTTGTCAGAATTTGAAGCAGTGGTTGGCACTTGTATTGACCAGAACCAAATCGTTGAAAAAGGTTATAATTTATTGAAACGGTTAGATTTAGATGCTTTATTAATCACTCGTAGTCAAAATGGTATGACGTTAATCAGGAGTGAACAATCGCCATTACATTTGCCAGCACATTCCCATGAAGTGTATGATGTTACTGGGGCTGGTGATACCGTGATAAGTGTATTGGCAACAGCTATAGCTGCCGGGCAGGATTGGAATAGTGCCACCGCCTTAGCTAACTTAGCTGCTGGATTAGTAGTTACTAAACTTGGTACTACCACGATTACCGTTGCCGAACTTGAACATGCTCTGCATACCGAAACCAGAATACATGATATAGAAACCTTACAAACAGCGGTTAAAATGGCTAGAAACAATGGTGAAACAGTGGTGATGACAAATGGTTGTTTTGATATTTTACATGCTGGGCATGTCCAATATTTAACGCAAGCCAAACAACTTGGAGACCGGCTTGTAGTTGCAATCAATAATGATGATTCAGTACGCAGTTTGAAAGGTGATAAGAGACCAATTAATACTTTAGAACAACGTATGGCAGTGTTGAACGCTTTGGAGTGCGTTGATTGGGTAATTCCTTTTGATGAAGATACTCCCAAAGAACTGATTTGTAATATTTTACCAGATATTTTAGTTAAAGGTAGTGATTATCAAGTAGAGCAAATTGCCGGCAGTGATTGTGTGTTGAATAATGGTGGACAAGTATTAACACTGGATTTTTTAAAGGGTTGTTCCACTAGTGAAATTATTAATAGTATAAAGGAAAAATTATGATTGTTGTTACCGGCGGTGCTGGATTTATTGGTAGTAATATCGTTAAAGCCCTTAATAAACGTGGTTATACTAAAATTTTAGTGGTGGATAACCTTACTAAAGGGGAAAAATTTAAAAATTTAATTGATTGCGAAATCTACGATTATCAAGATAAGGCAGATTTTTTAAAACGAATCATCACTAGAGAATATTTTTCTCCTCCCATAAAAGCAGTTTTTCATCAAGGTGCTTGTTCCAGTACTACAGAGTGGGATGGAAATTATATGATGCTAAATAATTATGAATATTCAAAAACTATATTAACCTATTGTTTGGCTAAACATATTCCTTTATTTTATGCATCTAGTGCCTCGGTTTATGGAGAAGGGAAAACCTTTAGAGAATCTCGTAATCTGGAAGCACCTTTAAACATATACGGATATTCTAAATTTTTATTTGATCAATATGTTAGACAAATTTTATCAACAGCTACCTCGCAAGTAGTTGGTTTGCGTTATTTTAATGTCTATGGACCTCGTGAGCAACATAAAGGTACTATGGCAAGCGTGGCTTATCACCTACATAATCAACTATTAGCTGGTAATGACGAAGTGAAATTATTTGAAGGTTGTGATGGTTATGGTAATGGTGAACAGCGGCGTGATTTTATCTATATAGATGACGTAGTAAAAGTCAATTTATGGTTTATGGAACACTCAGATATAAGCGGAATTTTTAATGTTGGTACTGGCCGTAGTCAAACTTTTAATGACATTGCTAACGCTGTTATTGCTTGGCATAAACGTGGAAAAATAAAATATATTCCTTTTCCTGACCACTTAAAAGGTCATTACCAGAGTTTTACCCAAGCCGATATTTCTAACTTAATTGAAGTTGGTTACAATCAATCTTTTCGAATTGTTGAAGAAGGGGTTAAAAACTATTTAGATTGGCTACATGCAAGATGATTGTAAAACTTACACATTGGCAGGAGTATTATATATGAATTATCTAAAAAAACTATAGAAAATAATCAAATGAAACAAATAAGTTGTCTATCAATAACAAATTGTACCTTATATTAAATCTGGCCAAAAATCTAGGTAACTTCTCATTAGTAGCAGGTAAAACCAAAATTCAAAAGATGGAATTTGTTTTATTTCAAGATATTAAAACATCTGTCAACTTGATTTACCTGTAGATAATGAGAAGTTACATTAATGCTTAGTAATTAATTGATATTTAACAAATTTTAAATTTCAAAATAATCCAAAGCCCACTGTCCTATACAAAACTTCTAGTCAAAAGTTATAATCCTAGAAGAGGATAAATTTCCCATAGAAACAAACATATCGTTAATACGTTTCACAAACATTGCTGGATCATCCAACTGACCACCTTCGCTCAACAAAGCCTGATCAAATAAGGTTAAAACCCAATCCTTAAAACGACTTTCATCCTCTTCATCTTTGATGGCCGCCATAATTGGATGTTGTGGATTTATTTCCAAAATTGGCTTACTACCACCTCCAAAACTCTGTCCAGAAGATTTAAGCAACCGTTCTAAACTTGCATCCATAGCATTAGAATCTGCTACTAAACATGCTGGTGAAGAAGTTAAACGATGAGTAACACGTACATCACTAACTTTTTCAACCAATACATCTTTAACCTTTTCCAATAATGGCTTCAAAACATCAGAAGCTTTTTCAGCCTCTTGTTTTTCCGTCTCATTTTCCAAGTCGCCTAAATTCAATTCACCTTTAGTAACCGATTGTAATTTTTTACCTTCAAATTCAACTAAATGAGAACCTAACCATTCATCTATCTGTTCAGATAACAATAAAACTTCAATATTCTTTTTGCGGAAGATTTCTAAATGTGGACTACTTTTAGCGGCAGCAAAGTTTTCGGCAGTGATATAATAAATCTGCTCTTGTCCATCTTGCATACGTTTAACATAATCTTCCAACGAAATAGCCTGAGTGGAATTATCATCATAAGTACTAGAAAAACGTAACAATTTAGCAATACGTTCCTTATTACCAGAATCATCAATCACACCTTCTTTCAAAACCTTACCAAACTGAGTCCAAAAAGTTGCATATTTATCAGTTTTAGCCAAATTTTCCAAGGCAGTCAAGATTTTCTTTACTGTTCCTGAACGGATTAAGTCAACTTGTTTGTTGTGTTGTAAAATCTCTCGGGAAACGTTAAGTGGCAAATCATTGCTGTCGATAATACCACGCATAAAACGTAAGTAAGGTGGCAATAACTTTTCATCATCATCCATGATGAATACACGTCTTACATACAATTTAATTCCGTGCCTACTATTACGATCCCACATATCGAAAGGAGCTCTGGCTGGAATGAATAACAAAGTAGTGTATTCATTTTTTCCTTCGACTTTGTTGTGGATGTGAATTAGAGGTTCTTCAAAATCATGAGCTACATGTTTATAAAATTCAGTATATTCTTCTGGAGTTATTTCTGATTTGGATCTAGCCCACAGTGCAGTAGCAGTATTAACTACTTCTTCTTCAATAATGGTTTCATCTTTCTCTTCATCAGTGGTAACTTTTGGCATTACAATAGGCAATGTAATGTGATCTGAATATTTTTTGATGATGTTTTGCAAATTATATTCGGATAAAAATTCATCTTCACCTGAACGTAAATGCAAGGTAATTTCTGTACCACGCTGAGAACGTTCAATAATTTCAATGCTATATTCGCCATCACCAGCAGATTCCCATTTGACCCCATGTGATGATTCCAAACCAGCTCTGCGAGTGGTTAAAGTAACTTTATCAGCAACAATGAAAGATGAATAAAAGCCAACTCCAAATTGCCCAATTAGCTGAGTGTCTTTAGTTTCATCACCGGTAAGGGAATTGAAAAATTCTTTGGTTCCAGATTTGGCAATAGTACCAATTTGGTCTATCACTTCCTCACGTTTCATGCCGATACCGTTATCACGTATGGTAATAGTATTAGCATCTTTATCAAAATTGATCCAAATTTTCAATTCGGCATCATTTTCGTATAATGCTTCGTCTGATAATGCTTCAAAACGTAATTTATCAGCAGCATCAGAGGCGTTAGATATTAGTTCACGCAGAAAAATTTCCTTGTTGCTATACAAGGAGTGGATCATTAAATCAAGAAGTTGTTTTACTTCGGTTTGAAAACCAAGAGTTTCTTTATGTGTTTCAGTAGTCATTTGTTTGTCTTAAGAGAATTAATACGCTAGGAATATAAGGGTAACATAGCGTTGTTTCAATGCCGCATTGTTGAGAATCCTTTCGTGTTCTTGATAATTTTATTTTAGATAATTCTATTATCTCCCAAATTTGGATTCTCTCTTTCATTTCATTTGCTTACTCAAAACAATTCGATGTATTGTTCTATCAAACATGATTAAATCAAAATTATTTGGTTTAAAATCCTGTTAATCCCTGTTCAAACAACTAAATATTACTCACCAACAATTACGGCCGACAACTTGTCCAATCCATCTGTTTTTCTTCTTCAACTTTAACTTTCAAGTTAACTTCCTCCTCATCTTCGACTAAAATTAATTCGTTAGCGATGAGATCAGCAGGAAAAGATTGACTGCCAGTTAAATGAAATACATAGAAAGTGCTTGGATTCATTATTTGTTCTATAGTGCAAGGTCGTTTCACATGAGCGGCGGCATTGAGAAAGTTAGTACCGAAAGCCTTTAAGGCTCCGGTTAAATCAATATCAAGCGATTCAATATTTACCTCTCCATCCAAACCAAGTTTAGAAGAAGCACTTATCAAACTATCTGGCGAAGTGATGAATTGCCCTGATTTAATGTGAATATTACCTCCATGACCTTCATTAGCTTGAGCGATTATTTTGCCATGATTCATAACCATAAATTGTGGTTCAGTGATAATTGAATCCCCACCGTTACCAATCCCTTCTTGTACACTGGTTGAGAGCTGACTTTTATGTAAAAAAACTAATCCATCAGCATTTATTTTAATACTGCCACCACCGCCACTGACAGAAGCAGTCGCAATTTCGCTATCATTACTAAGCTGAATTTCATTAGCATTAATAACTATTTGCCCAGCATTGCCACCCCGAATTTGTTTTATCCACTTACCATCACTATAAAAAAAATGTTCGTAATTACCCTCCCAGCTCGGGAAAATTTAGTATTGGCTCAACCAGGACATATCGCTCAAATTAATAATTCTCAAACAACTATTTATAC
>JAUCGN010000108.1 GCA_030378125.1 Thiotrichales bacterium HSG1
GTAATCCCTTAGGGGCGATTAGCCATGCAGCCCAATTACTAGGAGAATCACCTCATATTTCTGCGAATAACGATACTTTAATTAAAATAATTGACAAAAATTCTCAACGAGTCAATAAAATTGTGGAAAGCGTGTTACAACTTAGTCGGAATAAATTACCACACACGGAAAATTTTGATTTAGCAATCTGGTTGCAAACTTATGCTAATGAATTTATTCTACAACATTCTTTGGCCGAATTTGATGTTAAATTACAAAATGTGGATAATCCCTTATTGATTAATTTCGATCAAGAACAACTATTTCAAATTGTAAGTAATTTATGTGAAAATGGATTGCGTTATAGCCATGGGAAACCTTTATTAAAACTGACAATTGGCACAAACTCAAAGCATCTTTGTCTTGATATACAAGATTATGGTCAAGGAATGACAGATAAAACTAAAGGACAAATTTTTGAACCTTTTTTTACAACTGAATCTAAAGGCAATGGACTTGGATTATATTTATCCAGAGAAATATGTGAAGCAAATCAAGCATCTCTAAATTTACATACTAATACTGATAAAGGTTGTTGTTTTCGGATAACCTTTCCAAAAGTAATTACAAATTAATTATGTCAAAACCTCTTTGCTTACTCGTAGATGATGAACCTGATATATTAGACTTATTAGTATTGACCATAGAACCAATGGGAATTGAGTGTTATCGTGCCAATAATTTTACTGAAGCTAAAAAATATTTGAATTTACACAAATTTAATTTATGTTTAACCGACATGAAATTACCAGATGGAAATGGTTTGTACCTTATTGATATTATTGTTAATAACTATCCAAATACCCCAGTAGCAATGATCACTGCTCATGGTAGTGTGGAAATAGGTATTAAAGCTTTGAGAGCAGGAGCTTTTGATTGTATTTCTAAACCTTTAGACATAACAAATTTGCGCAACTTAATCATTTCAGCACTACAATTATCACAAGATGAACCAGTAGTAAAAATAGATTTAATTGGACAATCATTGGGTATACGAGAAGTACGAAATAAAATCAAAAAATTAGCTCGTACTCAAACTCCGATTTATATAAAAGGTGAATCTGGTACTGGTAAAGAAATTGTGGCTAAAATGATTCATATAAAGGGACCGCGTGCTAGACAACCTTTTATACCAGTTAACTGTGGGGCGATTCCACAAGGGTTGATGGAAAGTGAATTTTTTGGACATAAAAAGGGTAGTTTTACAAGTGCTAGTGAGGATAAAAAAGGTCTCTTTCAAACCGCTAATGGAGGGACTTTATTTTTGGATGAAGTGGGTGATTTACCATTGTCTATGCAAGTTAAATTATTACGAGTAATTCAGGAAAAAGTTATTCGTCCAATTGGTTCTACTGAAGAAATACCGGTTGATGTGCGAATGTTAAGTGCTACTAATTGTGATTTGGCTGGATTAGTTAAAATTGGTAAATTTAGACAGGATTTATTTTATCGTATAAATGTGATCGAACTTTATATCCCACCATTACGAGAACGTACTGAAGATATTCCTAATCTAGTTAAACATTTTTTGAAAAAGTTTATGGTAGATACGGAAGTTCGCATTGTATCAGAAGCAATGAAGGCTTTAAAAAAACATTTTTTTGCCGGCAACGTGAGAGAATTAGAAAATATTATTGAACGTGCTATAGCTCTTTGTGAAGATGAAGTTATTAAAGTTACCGATTTACAATTACCTAAGGAACAATCTTTACCACAAGGTGAGCATCTAGCTCCATCACAAGATGAGCATCTAGCTCCAATACTGAATGAAATTGAAAAGGAGACACTTTTTAATGCCTTGAGTCAATCTAAAAATAATAAAACTAAAGCAGCTAAACTATTGGGTATGACTATTGGAGCTTTCCGTTATAGGCTCAATAAATATAAAAAATGATGTTTTTGAACAAAATTACATAACCGTTATAAACCAGATGAGATCAAAATGCTAGTTTTAGGAATAGAAACTTCTTGTGACGAAACTGGAGTTGCAATTTATGACTCAATACAAGGGTTATTGGGACACGAACTTTACAGTCAAGCAGAGTTACATGCTAAATATGGCGGCGTAGTTCCAGAATTAGCTTCCCGTGATCATATACGCAAATTAATCCCTCTAATCAAACAATTGTTGGCAAAAACTAACATTAAATCCAATGAAATAAATGGCATTGCATACACTGCTGGACCCGGTTTAATAGGAGCATTGTTGGTAGGTTCTGCGGTTGGACGTAGTTTAGCTTGGGCTTGGCAAATTCCAGCTGTGGGAATACATCACTTGGAAGGTCATTTACTTGCATCTATGTTGGAACCATCAACCCCCAGTTTCCCCTTTCTAACTTTGCTAGTTTCTGGTGGCCATACCCAATTGATTGAAGTTACTGCTGTTGGAGAGTATAGTCTATTAGGTGAATCAGTCGATGATGCTGCTGGTGAGGCTTTTGATAAAACAGCTAAGTTACTTGGATTAGACTATCCGGGTGGTCCAGCATTGGCAAAATTAGCAGAACGAGGTAATCCCAAAAATTTCCATTTTACTCGACCAATGACTAAACAACCGGGACTTAATTTTAGTTTCAGTGGTTTAAAAACTCAAGTATTAACAACTTGGCACAGTCAAAAATTAAAAAATGAACAAGTTAAAGCTGATATTGCTAGAGCTTTTGAAGATGCAGTGGTAGATACTTTAATTATAAAATGTAGACGTGCTATTAAACAGACTGGTTTGAATAGTCTAGTTATTGCCGGTGGGGTTGGTGCTAATAAACATTTACGTGAGCGTATGGAACAATTTACTCAACAGATTGGAGTAGAACTTTTTTATCCACGTCCAATATTTTGTACTGATAATGGAGCTATGATAGCTTATGCTGGTGCTTTGCGGTTAGCAAAAGGGCAACAAGAACCTTTGGAATTTTCTGCACACCCACGTTGGTCTTTAGATTTTTAAAATCATTGTAGAGATCAATACCTTTGTATAATTTATTGATATATAACAATTAATATGTATCCATATTTAATCGGGAAATGCTATATTATCTTGAGGGTTTTAGTACAATCTAAAGGACGTTGGCAACAATTTTGGGATAAGACTCAACAATATAGCATTCAGGTTTGTATATAATATATTTTATTGAATCAACACCCATTGTAACTTCTCATTAATAGCAGGTAAAACTAAAATTCAAGCTGAGATTTGTTCTATTTTAATATACTAGAATATATGTCAACTTGATTCACCTGTAGATAATGAGAAATTATCAAAAATTTTACAAATTATTTCAGTACTGAAGGCCCCAAAACTCTTTCAACTAACTCTTCTACGGAAGGTCGATAATTGTTTGGAGCATTAAGAGCCGGAATTTCTGTAATAATAATTTCTGCCGAGGTAGAACGGGCTTGTAAGAAAGCTGGTCCAATTTGTTTAGTCAAACTATCTTCGAGAAATATCAATGCCTTAGTTTTTTTCTTCAGCAACTCAGACAAAGTATTTTCCACCATATCTGAAGTTGCATTAGGAAAAGTTTCAAATCCAAGTAGTGCAAACCCTTCCGCCAAAGCATTACTGCCCATAAAAATGAGTCTCATCACAACTTTCCTAACATTAAAATTGTAACCACCAGTCCATAAATAGCGATTCCTTCTGCCAACCCAAGATAAACCAAAGTTCTACCAAACATTTCTGGTTTTTCCGCTATCACTGCTAATGAAGCCGCTCCAACCGGGCCTACTGCAATTCCAGCACCTATAGTAGCAAGAGCAGTTGGAATTCCAGCTCCAATCATGGCTAATCCCATGCCTATGGATATTTCTCGTACTACTTCAGTAGTAGCTGGTTCTGCCATAACTTCTTGAATACCTAAAAATAATAATCCAATTTGAGCCAATATAAAGGTAAATAAATTAATAGCAACAGTGCTTTTTAACCAACGTGGAGAATCAACTCCTTTGGATAAAGGACGGATTTCAAAATAAAATCCTATTGCAATAATACCTAACAAGCTAAAAGTCATTAAAGCAAGTAACCAATACATAATCAATTCCTATAGTAGTTTTGATACCAATTAATAAAATTTGTGAGACCGTCTTCGATAGAAGTTTGTGGTCGCCAGTTGAATTCAGTTTTTAAATCATCTATATTAGCATAAGTAATCTTAACATCACCCGGTTGCATAGACAACATTTTTATATTAGCTTTTTTACTCAAAATGGTTTCCAAAATTCCAATAAAATACATCAAATCAACTGGTTGACTATTGCCAATATTATAAATTCGATATGGTGCAGTACTGGAACTTGGATTAGGTATTTTACCAGACCAATTATGATCAACTTGAGGTTTTTGTCTCAATATGCGTGTCACACCTTCAACAATATCGTCAATATAGGTAAAATCTCTCTGCATTCTACCATGATTATAAACCTCAATTGGTTGATCGGCAAGAATGGCTTTGGTAAATTTAAAATATGCCATATCTGGTCGTCCCCAAGGGCCGTAAACGGTAAAAAATCGTAAACCAGTGGTAGGTAAACCATAAAGATGAGAATAGGTATGAGCTATTAATTCGTTAGTTTTTTTAGTGGCTGCATAAAGTGAAACCGGATGATCAACGTTGTGTTGAACCGAAAATGGTATCTTAGTGTTTAAACCATATACTGAACTGGAAGATGCAAATACCAAATGTTCCACCTCAGAATATCGACAACCTTCAAGCAAGTTAACGAAACCAACTATATTACTATCCACATAAGAGTTAGGATTTTCCAATGAGTAGCGGACTCCGGCTTGGGCTGCCAGATTAACTACTTGATTAAACTTATAACGATTAAATAGTTCACCCATCCCATCTCTATCAGCTAAATTTAATTGAATAAACTGAAAATTTGGTTGGTTTTGTAACTGTTGTAAACGAGATTTTTTTAAATTTACGTCATAATAGTCATTGAGATTATCAATACCAATAACATTTACACCAGAGTCCAAAAGATTTTTAGCTAATTGTGAACCTATGAAACCGGCAACGCCAGTTATGAGAGTTGTCATATTGAGATTGGTATATAGATTGCTTATAAATACATGTTACTAGGTATAGCTCGTTAAAGTCAAGGTAATAATGGATAATAAAGTTTCAGCTTTGAATCATTATGAATCTTTTAAAATGAAATTATTCCTATGTTTGTATATTTATAATATTTTTCCAGAAGTTATAAATAAAACTGATAATTCTACTAGGTTTACTATAATATGCAACCAAAAAAAAATTTTGTTAAACGATTATTTGATATATGTGTGTCTGCGACAGTTTTGTTATTACTGGGTCCATTCGTATTAATAGTGATATTAGCTATTCGTTTAGAATCATCTGGAGCTGCACTTTTTTCTCAAACAAGGGTTGGTAAAGATGGCCGATTATTCAATATGTGGAAATTTCGTTCCATGTTTACTGATGCTGAAAAATATAAAGCTAAACTATCCAATGAAATGTCCGGCGGTGTATTGTTCAAAATGAAAAAAGACCCACGTATCACTTATATGGGTAGATTTATTCGTAAATCATCAATTGATGAAATTCCTCAGTTTTGGAATGTTTTAAAAGGAGAAATGTCTTTGGTAGGTCCACGTCCAGCTTTACCATGTGAAGTGGTTCAATATGATGATTATCAATGCCAAAGATTAAAAATAAAACCAGGAATTACTTGTACTTGGCAGGTTTCTGGACGTTCCGAAATTTCCTTTCAACAACAAGTAGAAATGGATTTAGAATATATTTCCAATCAGTCATTTTATCTAGATATTATTTTATTACTTAAAACTATTCCAGCAGTTTTAACTGGACGTGGAGCATATTAATTTAATTCTCAATTATAATCTAAAAATTAATTAAACTTATCTATTCTGATAGTCACAAATGGT
>JAUCGN010000011.1 GCA_030378125.1 Thiotrichales bacterium HSG1
TAGGCCAAAACTATAGTTTTTTACATTCTGAAAAACATGATGACTATACAAAAATTTGGGATACAATTAGTGATAGATATTTTTTCTAACAAATAAGCTAATAACAAAGCTAAAGCTGGTGAAGCTGGCAATAAATAATGTAACTGTTTACCACTTATCATAGAAAAACTAATAAAAACTGGTACAAACCACAATAAGCAAAAAAGCACTCCTTTCTCATTCCGATATTTAGGTAATTGTGACAAGCTATACCATACGGGTGGCCAAAACGATAATGGAAACAGTGCCAATGGAAACCAAACCAAATACCACCAAATAGGTTCTTGATGAGCGAAGGAATTAACTAAACGATTAGCAGTTTGGCTAAAAAAGATGGCTTGTTGATATTCTTCTCCACCCTGTAAACCAGCTGGAATCGCCCAAATTAAGGCAATTATAGCTCCAATAATGACACTAGCGAACAAGCCCAAATAATGTTTGCGTAAATTTCTTGTAGATGACCACCAAGGAACCAATAATGCGATGGGCAATAAATGTAATAAAATTACCGGGCCTTTAGTAAGCACACCCAAACCAATCACTATACCCAACAATACCCAACGCTGTTGCAAAATAGCAATTATGCCAATTAAAGTAAAGAAAGTCAGCAACATATCAAACATAGTGATGCCCGCAAAAATACACCACAACAAATTGCTCAATAAAATAAATGGAACCCAACGAGCTATTCTTGGTTGTTTAGGCCACAAAATACGGGCTATGTGGGATGCTAAAAATAAATTGCCTAAAGAAAATAATCCTGGGATTAATCTTGGCCACCACTCACTTACTCCAAACACTGACCAACCTGAGTTTATTAGCCAGAATAATAAGGGAGGTTTATGGTGATAAGCCTCACCATTTAAATAAGGTACGAGCCAATTACCTTGTACCCACATTTCCCACGCCACAGTTACATAACGTGTTTCATCAATTTGGATTAAGGTTCTACTAACAATGGGAATAAGAATAAGAAGTAGCCATAAGCCAGCCCATTCTCCAAAGTAACGCATAGTACATCGCATTAGTTTTCCTGTGTGGATTTCTTGATTAAATGTAAGTTGCGCAAGTAAATAAATAAACCGGTTGATTGTCCTAAAATAAATACTGGATCAGCCCGATAGATTGCATAAGTTAGTAAAGTAGCGGCTCCCAAAATGCTAAAATACCAAAATTCGATTGGAATCACGCTTTTTTGTTGCCGTTCACTTTGCCACCATTGAATTAAAAAACGCATAGAAAAAAAAACTTGACCAGTAAGTCCAATTATTATCCACATAGTTTCGCTAGTCATTCATTTTCCTCAACAATTTCTGCTGTGCAAGAACGCCTTTGTAACCACATCATTCCCAATAAGTCAATGATACCAACTCCCAAACGGTCAAATATCCCGTATTTAGATTTACCTTTATTGCGTGGCCGATGGAATACTTCACATGCCATGACTTTATGACCATCGCGCAAAAATAATGCTGGTATAAAGCGGTGCATATGATTAAAACTAGGTATTCCCAAATAAGCAGTTCGAGAAAATAACTTTAAACCACAGCCGGTATCTAAAGTATAATCTTTCAATAAAAACCGCCGGACTGAATTGGCGATGCGAGAAGCCTTGCGTTTCAGCCAACTATCATGCCGAAGCCGTCGCCAACCAATGACCATAATTGTCTCAGGATTATCAATTTGCAGGTGTAATAAAGATGGAATATCAGTTGGATCATTTTGGCCATCACCATCTAAAGTTACAATCCATTCAGCATCAGCGGCCTTCACTCCAGTTAATATAGCCACACTTTGACCATAACTACATTTATGCCGAATAGTGCGTAATTTTTTGAGATCAATTGACTTTAAAATTTGCCAACTATCATCTGTACTACCATCATCAATATAAATGATTTCGTAATCAACTACTTCATCCAAGGCTGATTGAATCTCACTTATCAAAGGAATAATATTGTCTGCTTCGTTATAAACTGGTACTATAACTGATAAATTTGGCATAATTAGTCTACTTTACTAACGACACCAGAAAGGTTGGCATTTATTTCAATAATTTCAGCACCACAATTAAGTTTACCAAAAAAACAACCAGTTAATTTTCCAATCGTGGTATCATATTGCTCAATAATAAATTTAGAGTTTTGCTCATCATGTTTACAGGTTTTCCCTTGTTTAAACAAAGTTAAGGTAAATTGTTCACCTGAATAACTACCTGCATGTAAATTTTTAACATTAAAATCAAATAATTCAAACAAACCAACTTCTCTAGTTAACAGTCCTATGGTTAATTTTTCACCATTAATGTCCATTCCCGGATTGGGTAAACCATCAAATGGATTAGGTGCATTTACCTGAATAGATTGGGAGTTAATTTTTGCAGTGGTACTTGTTGGACATTGATTAGGTGTAGATTTTGTATTTGGCTCACTGTCTGTGGCACAGGAAGTTAGCATTAAAACCATCAAAATTAAACTTAATAAATTTAGCATTACATTTACTTTATAAGATGAAAGTGGATAGAATATATGGTTATACAGTTTTTTGCTTAAACCATGTCAAATATTATAGTAGTTATTTTCTTTTTTTAAATAGTTTGAGGATGAATATGAGAGCTTTTTGCCAGTTTATCAGCATGTTCATATTGGGATTTATCCCAATATTGTTGGCTACACCTTATCAAAAAGTTGATGAAGGGTGGCATGGTATTGCTGGAGCTAGAATGGGCTTGCGTGAAGAACCATATAAAAATGTTAATACCAAAATTCTGCTGTTACCTTATTTAGTTATGAGACGTGGAAATTTTTTTGTTGATGGTATAAAAATAGGTTATCGAGTAGTTGAGGGGGCTAGTGGTAGTTTTGACTTGATTATGGCCCCCCGTTTAGATGGTTTTAACGCTGATGATAGTTATATTTTAAATGGCATGGAGGATCGACCTTTTACTGTAGATGCTGGTATTGATGTGGTTTGGAAGCGAGGATTATTTGATTTTAATTTGTCAGTTTTAAATGATGTAGTACATAAAAGTGAAGGTCGTGAAGTGACGGCATCAATCAGCCATACCTATATTTTAACTGTCAAAAAACTAATTTTAACTCCGGATATAGGTTTAAAATGGCAAAGTGAAAATTTGGTGAATTATTATTACGGAGTAGACTCCACACAAGCTAGAGCTAATCGACCAACTTATAGTGGTGAAAGCACCATGAATTATACTGCATCATTAGATGTAATCTATTCTTTGAGCAAACGTTCTAATTTGTTCATAGCGGTTGAATATGAAAGTCTTGGCGATGACATCTATGACAGCCCATTAGTTGATAAAGAGCAGATCATTAGTTTTCTTTTTGGTTACGGTTGGCAGTTTTAAAAAAATGTTATATGAAGCTCTTCGATATCAGGACACTTATTAAATACTTGATAAACAAAATATTTATGTTAATTATGTTGAAATATAAAATGCAGCTTTCACTTATGCCAAATCTAAAAAAGATTTCTCAGTAAACTGTTCATCAACGAATATTTAAATATATTTTACCTATGCCCAATCCAATACCTCCCCAAAAAAACTCTCTTAAAGATTTTATCATTATATTAGTTATTTCAGTACTAGCATTCTTAATAGCTGGAGAAATAGATGCATTTGAATTATTAGTAGAATTTGCTCATCAATATGAAGATTGGGAAATTGATGAAATTTTTACTCTTTCTGTTATCGTTGCCATTAGTTTAGGTGTTTTTTCTTGGCGTAGATGGCGTGAAACTAAACAAGAATTAATTTATCGCAAATGGGTTCAATCCCAATTAAAAATTGCTAAAGATGAAGCTGATATTGCTAGAAAACAAGCAGAAACTGCGAATCAGACTAAAAGTGAATTCTTAGCTAGTATGAGTCATGAATTAAGAACACCATTAAATGGAATTTTAGGTTATGCTCAAATTTTGCGGCGAGATAAAACTCTTAATAATCAACAACAAGATGCCATTCATACTATGCAAAAATCTGGTGAACATTTGTTGACCTTGATTAATGATATTTTGGATTTGTCTAAGATTGAAGCTCATAAAATGGAGTTGAATACTAAAATTTTTCAATTACCTGAGTTTCTTAAAGATATTATTGATATGATACAAATTAAAGTTCATCAAGGTATTAAATTTGAATACAAGTTTTGCAAAGATTTGCCAATAGCGGTTGAGGGAGATGAGGTAAGATTGCGACAAGTTTTAGTGAATTTGCTTGGGAATGCAATTAAATTTACTACTCAAGGTCGAGTTTACTTCCAAGTTAGTTGTCAGACCGGAAAATTTCATTTTAAAATTCAAGATACTGGACATGGAATTGCTCCAGAACAACTACAAACTATCTTTGAACCATTTCGGCAAGCAGGTGGTGGTTTTGTTGAAGGAACTGGTTTGGGATTACCTATTAGCAAAAGATTTATCGAAATGATGGGAGGTAAAATTCAGGTTCAAAGTGTTATTGGAGAAGGTAGTATATTTGAATTTGAGTTGCAACTGCCAAAAGTTAAGGATTGGCAACCAGAAATAATTCAACAACATAATATCATTGGTTTTAAAAGCAAACAAAATAAAATTCTAATAGTTGATGATAAAATTCCAAATCGGATGGTAATGATCAGTCTGTTAACGCCTTTAGGTTTTATACTTAAAGAAGCAGAAAATGGAAAACAAGGGATTGAAATTGCTAATGAATTTTTACCAGATGTGATTATTATGGATTTAGTGATGCCAGTTATGGATGGTTTGGATGCAATTAAACATATTAGCAAAATTTCTGAACTTGAACATACAACTATTATTGGTGCATCTGCCAGTGCTTTTGATATAAATCGGAGCGAATGTTTTGCTGCTGGTTGTCATGAATTTATTGCCAAACCTATTCAAACTGATGAATTATTGGATAAAATAGGGAAGAATCTAGAATTAGAATGGCTATATGAAGAAAGTGAGATGGATATATCTGATATTTCATTGGAAATGATAGCACCATCAACTGATATTGTACAAAAATTATATGATTTAGTATTGGAAGGTGATATTGATGCTATTAGTGAACAAGTAGTTGAATTAAAAAATTTAGACGATAAATACATTCCATTTGCAAAACAATTACAACAATTAGCAGATGAATTTGATTTGGATAAATTGCAAACATTCGTTGAGTCCTATTTAAATTAAAAGATTATGAAAATCGAAACAAGTACATTGTTATTAGTGGATGATATTCCTACTAACTTGAAAATGTTGTTTAGCTATCTTAAAAGTATTGGTTTTAAAGTTCGAATTGCTAATAACGGTGAAAAAGCCCTTGAGCAGGCTGAACGTACTCCACCAGATTTAATTTTATTAGATGTTATGATGCCTAATATGGATGGTTTTGAAGTATGTCAACGTTTAAAAGCCAATTATAAAACTAAAGATATTCCAGTTATTTTTATGACTGCTAAAACTGAAACTGTGGATAAAGTCAAAGGTTTTGATGTTGGTGCGGTTGATTATGTTACTAAACCAATTCAACAGGAAGAAGTATTAGCCAGAATTAATGCTCATTTAACCATTAGAAGTCTACAAAAATCCCTGCAACAAAAGAATGCTGATTTAGAATCTTTTGCTCATTCTGTCGCTCATGATATAAAAAATCCGGTCAATACAATAATTGGCTACTCCGATATTTTGCTTGAAGATTTAGCTGAAACTATAGATGCAGATTCATTAGCAATATTAAAAAAAATCTATCAATCTGGCAATAATATAACTAACATTATTAATGCATTACTATCTTTGGCTAGCATAAATCAGGAACAAGTTGAAATGCTACCACTAGATATGAAGGCAGTTGTACAGCAAGTACAAGAACGTTTAGCAAAAATGATTACAGATTATAAAGCAGAAATTACTATAGCAAAACAATGGTCTATTGCTGTTGGTCATGCTCCTTGGATTACTGAAATTTGGGCAAATTATATCAGCAATGGATTAAAATATGGTGGTAATCCACCTCAATTAGAATTAGGTGCTACTGAACAAGATGAACAAGTTCGTTTTTGGATACGTGATAATGGTAGCGGTTTAACTGCTGAAGAGCAGCAACAGTTATTTGTACCATTCACTCGCATTAGTCAGGCTCGTATTGAAGGACATGGTTTGGGTTTATCTATAGTGCATAGAATAATAGAAAAATGTAATGGACAAGTTGGAGTAGAAAGTGAAGTTGGAAAGGGCAGCACATTTTATTTTACTTTACCAAAAGTTATATGACTTAAATTACTTTATGCCAATTAAGAGTTGAACTATAATGAATACATAGAACTTGAATATAAAATAAAAAGATGTTAGACATAACTTTTTAACAAAAAATCATTAGGAGAATGGTTTCCTGATTTACCATCGTACCCAGCATAATCATTTAGAAAATGTTTTCGTATCTCTAATCGAAAAAATATAAAAGTCCTGTTTAGGTTAAAATATATTATATACCATAGTTTTGTGGCAAGGTAAACTCAATAATTATGTTTAAATTTCTAACCCCTCTTATCGGTGAATTACGCAGCAATACTCGACTTAGATTGGGAGTATGGTTAATTGTTGGATTATTGTTTGGTTATTCCATCATGTTGTTAAATGACTACCGTTTAAAAACCCAACAGGAATATACAAGGGTTGTGGCACGCTTATCTCAATTACAAACCATCGCTAATCAATCTCAGTGGCTTGACCGAACCGTTAAAATTCAGCAAGTACGTGAAAAGGTACAAGGACAATTATGGTCAGCTAATACTAAGGGCCTAGCTCAAGCTACATTTCAACAATGGTTGCGTACAATTACTAAACAATTAAAAATAGATACAAAAAGATTGCAAGTTGATCCAGCATTGGATGTAGTTAAACATAAGGATATTTGGCAAGTTACGGCTAAAATACGGGGTAATTTTACTAGCAAAAACTTAATTGCCTTCTTGTTGAAAATAGCAACCAATCCGTCAATTGTAGTGACAGAAATGTTAGATGTTTATGAGTCAAGAGAGGAATTAAGATTTGTTGTTATAGTTAAAGCCTACTTTAAGCTTGAGACTAAAATTTAAAAACCAACTACCTATCCTAAGGAATGCCAAAAAACCTTTGCAAAAACTATTTTTATAGTTTATATATTATTGATTTTTCTATATTATAGTTTTTAACTAGAATTGCTAAAAATTGCTTTGCAAAATTATAAGAAATATCTTATAATCACATCTTCAGACTAATCAACTTTTAATATTACTGTTGAGCCAACCTAATAGAGAAATATTATAAATGTCAACACATACTTTAAAGCCAAACACAGCAACTATTTTATCTGAAGAATCTCGCATTAAAATTGATGCTTGGATAAACAAGTATCCGACAGACCAAAAGCAGTCAGCAGTGATGGGTGCTTTAACTATTGTCCAAAAAGCTAATGGAGGTTGGTTGACAACAGAATTAATGGACGCAGTAGCAAGTTATTTAAACATGCCACCTATTGCAGTTTATGAGGTTGCCACATTTTATTCTATGTATGAACTTGAACCGGTAGGAAAAAATAAACTTTGTGTTTGTACTAACGTCTCTTGTATGCTGCGTGGTTCTGATGAGATTGTTGAACATCTGAATAAAAAATTGGGAATTAAATTAGGCGAAACTACAGAGGATAATAAATTTACCCTAAAAGAGGTTGAATGTCTTGGAGCTTGTGGTGGAGCTCCAATGATGCAAATAGAAGATGAATACCATGAAAATCTCACCACCGAAAGGGTAGATGAAATTTTGGAAAAACTGGAAGATTAATAGCGGACAATTTCCGAACATTTTTACTCAAGAACTATCATGAAAAAATTGTCTCAAATTCTAAAAACTAGACTTGACTGATAAAATGCTTTACGAGTATAATGCTTCCGGGAGTTCTGTCTTTGTATCAAAAGACCAAGAAATTAATAATTAGGCAATAGTATATGAATATCAACCGTCAACATGGTTCTGGAAGTTCAGTTTTTCTGTTAATTGTAGTCATAGTTTTTTCATTATGGTTTTTCTTTAAGCTATTTCCTATGTATATGGAAAACTGGGCTGTATCCAGTGCTTTAGAAAAAATTACTGAAGAACAGAATGTCTCCGGCAAAAAGGACAGAGAAATTTATCAAATTTTTCTTAGAAATTTGAATAAAAAAGATATTAAATTGTTTGACAACGATACGGTGGTACAGCACGTTACTGTGGAACGCCTAGGAGGCAGTATCGAGATTACAGTAGAGTACGAACGAGTCAAACAGTTGATAGGCAACATTTCGTTTTTAGTTGAATTTAAGAACACTGTAGAAGCATCTTGATTTACTCTGATTTATATCGTGTTTTAGCTTATCATTTTGAAGATGAACAGCTTTTAATTACCGCTTTAACACATCGTAGCGTTGGAACTCCAAATAATGAGCGTCTGGAATTTTTGGGAGATGCCTTGCTAAACTGCATTATGGCGAAGGTATTGTTTGAACGTTTTTCGGATGCTCGTGAAGGAGAATTGACCCGTTTACGAGCCAACTTAGTTAAACGAGATGCTTTGGTTAAAATTGCTTATCAACTTGAATTAGGTAAGTATTTATTGCTTGGTTCGGGGGAGTTAAAGACTGGTGGTGAGCAACGAACCTCAATTTTATCTGATTCTGTTGAAGCAGTTATCGGTGCTATTTATTTGGATAGTGATATACAAACTTGTCAATCAGTAGTAGTAAAACTGTGGGATAAGTTATTACGAAACCTGCCACAACAGATGAAAGACCCTAAGACTCGTCTGCAAGAATATTTACAATCCCAACAAAAATCTTTGCCAGCTTATAAGATATTTAAAGTAAAAGGCTCACCTCATTCCCAACTATTTGAGGTAAAATGCACAATACCCGGTTTAAAAAAACCTACTTATGGCAATGGAGGAACAAGGCGTAGTGCTGAACAGTCCGCTGCCGAAAAAGCATTAGGTATACTGAATGTCAAATGAAGGACATTGTGGTTATGTGGCTATTATTGGTCGTCCTAATGTTGGTAAGTCAACCTTACTTAATCATTTTATTGGACAAAAACTATGTATCACATCACGCAAACCACAAACTACTCGCCATAGTTTACTTGGAATCAAGACAAAAAATAACAATCAAATAATTTATATAGATACTCCCGGTTTACATAATTTTACGCGTAATGCGATGAATCGTTATCTAAATCGAGCAGCGATAAACAGTATAAATGGGGTTGATGTTATAGTTTGGATAGTGGAGGTGTTGCAGTGGACTGATGAAGATAGTTATGTACTAAAAACTTTAACAGCAAATTCAGTACCAACTATTTTAGCTGTTAATAAAGTAGACAAAATTTCTAATAAAAATATATTATTACCTTATTTACAAGAGGTTACTGCTAAGTATAATTTTATTGAGGTTTTTCCTATTTCGGCCCTTAAAAACCAAAATTTAGACCGGCTTGAAACAAGAATTATCACTTTATTACCAAAGGGTATCCTATTATTTCCAGAAGATCAAATTACTGACCGATCCGAGCGGTTTCTATGTGCTGAAATAATCAGAGAAAAGTTGGTACGTCGCTTAGGAGCGGAGTTACCCTACCGTCTCACTGTTCAAGTGGAACATTTTAAAACCTATCGTAATGTAAACCATATCAGTGCGTTAATTTGGGTTGAAACTGAAGGACAAAAGGGCATTATAATTGGAAAAAAAGGCAAAATACTAAAATCCATAGGAACAGAATCTCGCACAGATATGGAGGCTTGGCTTGACCATAAAGTTTATTTACAATTATGGGTTAAGGTAAAACGTGGTTGGTGTGATAGTGAAAGAGCATTACAACAGTTGGGTTATTCCAATACTTGAAGTCCCACCGATCTTAAATGTGGATTATAGTGAGAACTGCTTAAGGAAAAAAACATAAATGTTTACAGAAAAAACTCCTTTAATACTAGTAGTTGATGACGATATTTTTATACGAGGTATGCTAAAAAACTTACTTAAGGGTAAGGGTTATAGTGTTGTCGTGGCGAGTGAAGGAGTTAATGCTCTGAAAGAATTTTTACGTTGTTCTCCAGATTTGGTATTAATGGATGCTGCGATGCCAGTTATGGATGGCTTTGTTGCATGTTCAGAATTAAAAAATTTACCCGGTGGAAATGATGTTCCGGTCATTATGATCACATCATTGGATGATGAAAATTCCGTTGATAAAGCTTTTGCAGTTGGAGCAGCAGAATATATAAATAAACCAGTACATTGGCCAGTATTAAGACATCGAGTAGAAATTTTATTACAAGCTCGTTTTGCAGACATTGCTTTAAGAAAAAGCGAAGCTAGATTCCGTGGTATTTTTGAACAAGTTGCAATTGGTATGGCTCTATTGGATATGGATGGTAAAATTATTCACAGTAATTCAGCCCTTCAAAATATGTTAAATATAGGAGAACAAGAAATATATGGTAAACAATTCAACAGTTTATTTCATTTTTATGATTCTGAGCTAGAGAAAGAGTTACATCAACAAATGTTAGATGGTTTTCGTGAACATTATCAACTAGAAAAGCATTTTTTTAATTCTGAAATTGTTTGGGTTCGTTTAACCACTTCTATAGTTAAAAATGATGTAACCAATTTTTTTGTACAAATAGTTGAAAATATTACGAAACATAAGATGGATAAAGTTTCTCTTAACATTTCCAATAAGGTGTTTGAAACAACTTCAGATGCTGTTTTGATTACTAATGCTAATGGTAATATTATTAATGCCAATCGATCTTTTTTATCTATAACTGGTTATAAATACGAAGAGATTTTAGGCCAAAACTATAGTTTTTTACATTCTGAAAAACATGATGACTATACAAAAATTTGGGATACAATTAGTGATACTGGTTATTGGAATGGTGAAATATGGAATCGTTATAATGATGGTAAGGATTATTTAGTCTGGGCTTCAATAAAAGCTATTCATGGAGATGATAGTAATATTACTCATTATGTTGCTGTGTATTCAAAAGTTGATTCTATGTAATTTTTTAGAAAAAGTTCTTATACCCGACAGATTTCTGAATGAGAATCATATATCGGGTCTTTTAGCCAATTATTTTATAGGCACTAACCGATCTCCAAATGGAGTTCTCACCACTCTCATACCAGGTGGCACATCTTCATCTTTAATAACTTTTCTCTTAAAATTCTTGTAGATTTTTTTACGTTTTTCTAAATCTTCATCCCGCTTTTTATCTATTTCAGCTTTAGAAATTGCTGGTTTGAGTGTAACTGGGGGTTTCGGTGCTTTCAATGCTTTACGTTGCTTTAAACTCAAAGATGCTACCGTTACGCCATTACCTTTTTTGTTACAGACAACTCCATTTTTTTCTTTATCCTTTTGACAAGGAGCATCTAATGGATACTCTATTTGCACTTCACGGGCATTCACTTTTAACAAATAATAACCGCGATATTTTTCTGAATTTAAGTATTTTGTAGAATCTATTTCAGTCCGTCTATTATCTTTAAGATATTGAATAAACTCTTTTTTATTTGGAGCAAGTAATATTGCTGCTCGTTTCTCCCCAATTATGCTAGTACCTTTCAAAGCAAAATCCTTTTGAGGTAATAATTTTCTAGGTTTTTTCTTAGGAATTGGCTTGACGGAAGTTTTAGCAGTGAACGGAGTTTCAAGTTTTTTTGAGCTTGAATCAATTGTAGGAATGACAGGTTCGATAGGTTTTGGTGGTGGTTTGCCACGTTCTGGATTAAATAAATCAAATGCTCGCACATTACTAATAGTAAATAGCAAGATTATAAAGAAGGTTATAATTTTTTGCATATTGTGTTGTTTTTAAATAGAAAAGGCATACCACGTTATCCATGATATGCCAATTCACTAAATAATGTTACAAATATCGGGTTACTAGCCCGACTTAAAGATTAAGGAAGTATAGTAACTTCAGTTGGTGTAGAACCAAACTTAACAGTACCATCCTCTAAACGATAACCATAATATACAAGCAACACACCCGGAGGAAGAGTGTTCTCATTAAACTGGCCATTATATACTGGCAAACTAACAGTTAATTCATTCGCATCAATTGTAACTGGATCACCATAAGCTCCTAAGGTAGCTGGATCACCACCCCAAGGATTAACTACTCCAGCACTTGGCAACTGATAATACAGTACACTAATATCTTCAATTGGTATTGCTAAACCAAAGAGAGCGGCTGCAAGTACATCAACGGTTTGACCAGCATCAGCTTCATCAAAAGTCACACTACCAAAGAATGTTACATCAGTTGGCATGTCTGCTACGGACATAACAGTAGTTGATACCATGTCAGCATCACCAATTCCAACTCCACTTTTGAAAATAGCAGCGGTGTCTATTTCTGTTATGTTACCTTCAGCATCTACCATTGAAGCCTTACCTTCAGTGCCAGAGATTGGCACAACATCACATTCTCCTCCAGCAGAATCCCAACGATCACCAGCTGCATCACATTTTTCTTTGGCATCAGCTGTTGGATCAATTACAGTTGGAGTAGTAACTGTAAAGGTACGAGAAGCTTCTTCAACAGCATTTTTAGCTTCATTAAAGGAGATACTGAACTGACCAGTCCTAGGACCAGCTTCAACAACGAATACCTTACGGCCATTACCACTAGCAAACTCTACCGATTGACCGGAGGTAATAATTTTTCCAGTATCAAGCTCTCTAATAGTTGGATCAATGTCGTCACCATCTTTACCATTCACGGTAACGGTAATTACGGTTTTCTCTTTATCAAACAATTTACCGTCTTTATCCAAAGTTTCTACGGTATATGCTACCACACTGTTTACTGGAATACTGTTAGTTTCAATGTAAGTATTGATACTACCAAGTTCCTGTAGTTTTGGTACGGTGGTGGAAACTACCAGACTATCGCTACCCAAACCAGGTTTGGTAAAGGTTAAGTTTATGCTATCTTCGCCAGCAAATGCAGTAGCACCAGACATGGCATACTTAGCAACTATATTATCATCAGTCTTATCACCATTGCTATTAGCATCAGTACGGCCCGGAACACCATAAGCATTTTCAGGAGTGTTATAAGATACCTTACCGTTAGCAGTAGTTCCTCGAACTTCACCAGTAATTTCTTTGGTAACTGGAGAACCGGTCACTGCATTACCGAAACTGTCAAGCATTTTGAGAGCTATTTCAGGAATTGATGCTTCGTAGCTCTTCTCATCAGCAGTTTCTTTTGATGCTACAGAAGTTACCACATTACCATGAGCATTACGCATCTTAACTTCAGTGGCAGCAGCAACTGTAATAGGAGCAGCTTGTATCTTCACTTCAGCAAACAGACCCGCTTTATCAGATAGTAAGTACACATCTCCAGAAGTAGATTTCTTGAACAGACCCTTTATAATATCTTTTCCATCAGAACTTCTATTAACTTCCAGGTCTTCTTTAGTAGAAGTATTAGTGATTCTTACAGCACCCGGATCGTAAGTTCCAGTATCAGAAAGTCTAGGATTACCTTCTCCGTCAAGAACGGTCACTTCAAATGCATCAAACTCTGCTCCAGCTAATTGTGCAATATTGAAAGGGGATACCACTTTAGCAAACAATGAATCAGATACAACCTTAAGAGTCATTGGATCGGACTCAGCAACTGCACCTATAGGATTGTTTTGTTTGTCAACAGCCATACCAACTATTGAAGCTACACCAATTTTACTAACTTCATCCGCAGTATTACCATAAATAGCATCAGCACTACTGGCTTTTGACCAACTTGTATCCTTTAATATGCTTAATCTAACCGCAGAATCACTAACCACCGCACTGGAATCTGTCAAAGCAATTTCATAATCTTGATCGGCAGTTGTTGGATTACCATATTGGTCTAATACCGAAGCAGAAACAGATGCTCCTTGCTCAGCATTAACTCTCTTGGAAATACGTTCCCTGTCAGCTCTAACTGCAACTTTTCTTACTTCACCGGTTGAGTGAACTGTCAAAAGATCAGGATGAATTAACTGAATGCTATCACCATCAAAACCTTCAAAAGTGGCTTCTATGTAATATTGTCCAGTTGGCATACCCGAACCGGTACTCTCTACGCTAGCATCCAAAGTTACGATAGATATCCCATCAATCATATCTTCTTGGAAAGAATATTCTTGAGTACCTTTCACTGACCTAAGAGTCAATGTAATTCCACCGGTTGCATTAGGATTGGCAGCTTGAACTGTTACTTGACCACCCTCAACACCAGCCATCATGCTTCCTTGGATGCCTTCCATAACATCCATTGAAACTGTTGATGCTTCACCAAAAGAGTCAGCAGGAGATGGGATAAATGATATAATCCTTAATGCTTTAGGATCAATGCTAGGTGGATTCACAACAACTGATTTAACAACTTCAGTTCCAATATCTGTAAAGGTAACACCACCATTATCAGTAGGAATTCGTTCTTGCAATTTAACCGTGATACTATCAGTGATTGCACTTGTACCAATGACTTTAGGGTCATACGTTATATGTACAGCACCAACACCTTGGTTCAATCTAACATATTTAACTTCCGCAGCAAATGCACCACCATATGGAAGTGCTTTACCATCGTTATCGGTAGCTTCTGGTGTACGACCAGGATGGCTAGTACCACCAACTACTGTACCCTTTTCAGAAGTAACAACTGCCATGATGACAGAACCTTCTTTTTCACCATAACGGTCAACTTCATCATCTGCATTCAAACCAAGCAAAGCAAGGTTAACGATCCCTTGTGATCCGGCAGTTATTTCAGTCTTATCAAGGATAAATTGCCCACTCTTAGTACTGGTTTCTGCTAAAACGCTACCACCACCTACAGCTAATGCTATAGCTGATGCTAATGCCGTTTTCTTAAAATTCATTATAATAAATCTCCGATATAAAGTTTAAACTTTAAGTAATCCATCTTGTGGTTAAAAAGATACACTCAAACTATAACCTGTGTCAATAGCACAACAGATTATTATTCTAAAAAAATTTAATCACAACGACAGATTACCAAGTCCCATTACTACTAAATATTACACATTGCCATTCTATCGTCAAGTGGTAGGTAAAGATTTTTTTACTTTTTACCACATAAAAAAAGTTAAATCTTACTGGTTTGAGCCAAACAAGTAGACTACTTTTCGTGCCTTCAATGGCGGTTCATCAATAAATTCCAATGAAGCCGATAGTTCATAAAAACCCTCGTTCATCTCACTGGATATAATTCCATTTTCTAATAGAGCCATTGTAGTCCCATATAGAGGCAAAACCAAGTCGGTACTCATGGGATATGGAACAGCCAAAAGAGCATTATAAGCTATTTTTTTGTTATTGTCACCACTATTCCAAATTTTATATAAATTTAATCTTTTATTAACGGTTGGAAAACTGACCCGCAAGTATAAATTGGCATTTTTACCAATTAAATTTTTTAAGGTTAAATCTAAATTGAAAATATCTTCTGGAAATAATACTTTGGCTGAAGTAGATGAAAATTTAAAACTATTATTTTCGAAAGTTTTAGTTGCCCTCAAATGACCAAATCCTGATTCTTCATCAAATCCAGGAACATCAACATCGTTACAATTTGTTAGTAAATCAACAGCTAGTTCAATTGGTTGGAATAGTTCTAATGGGGAATACATTGATGCCAATACCCCACTAACCAAAGCTGCAGCTGCTGAGGTTCCATTATACAAATCAGTATAACCAGTGCCGGGTAGAGTTGTCAGTAACTTAGTTCCGGGAGCTAAAAGTGATAAACCATCTCCATAATTACTAGAATGTAATCGTTGGCCATTTTTATCAATTGCCCCAACTCCAATAATCCAAGGTATATTAGCTGGATAGGCAACTTCACTTCCAGAATTACCGGCAGCCGCAACTATAATTTTATTTTTAGATTTGGCATATAATAGAGCATCTTGAATAATTTGTGAATATTTAGAATCCAAAACCAAACTCAAAGATAAAATTTGGGCTGAACTGTCAGCAGCAGTTTTAATTGCAGCAGCCAAATCTGATTCAAAAAAATTATTGTCTCCAGATTTATTTATCTTATAGGGTATGAGTTTAGCTTTTGGAGCAACTCCACAACCACCTATTTTATTATTACAAGTTGCTACCATCAAACCGGCCATTGCCGTGCCATGTCCATTAGCATCATAGGGTTTATCATCTTGATCTCCAAAATCATATCCCTGCTCAAATAAAATATTACCTTTTAAATCGGGATGATCGGGATCAACTCCACTATCTAGCAATGCAATGGTAACTCCACTACCTTGTTGAGTTTGCTGCCATAGCTTAGATACCCCAATTTCTTCTAAATGCCATTGTTTCTTATAATCAGGATCATTTGGAACTGATAAATCACTAGCAAAATGACCTTGACCATCAACTTGCCAATCAATATTTTCAGCAAAAAAATCTCTACGAGTGTTAGGTATTTCTAATACTAACCAAGGTATAGGACGTAAATCCCAAATAATATTATCCCGGATTAACTCATTCATGTTAAATGAATTAGATAAATGTACTAGAACTCTATCAGCTGACACATTATTTGATAGATTGATAAGAAAAAATATTAACAATAAGTTAGATGTTCTGAACATAATTAATGCTGTGTGTAACAAAAATTTAATTTAAATAATTATTTGTAATTTATCAAACGTTTAGGAGCAATTTTACCATCTTCTAAAACTCTTCCAATCCCCAAAAATAACTCTCCAAGAAATAATTGTACTAAACCGTCAGCTGGAGCTTGGGAAATTTGTACTGCTTGACCTTGTTGAATATAATAAGCAAGTTCTTTTGATAATTCGATCTTAGGCCAATGAGAAACTGCTGTTTGCATAGGAATTAGTAATTTATCTAATTCTTCCGTGTTAACTTGTTGTTCTAAAGTAGCATAATCTATCATATCCCAATAATTACCCACCCCAATTCTATGTAAACGACTAACAAAAGCCCCGCAACCCAACTTTTCACCAATATCTTCTGCTAAAGTACGAATATAAGTTCCTTTGGAGCAATGAACTTTTATGGACAGGTGTTCTTTAATAAAATTTTGAATTTCAATGTCATAAATAGTAATATTACGAGACTTACGTTCTATAGTCTTTCCTTGTCTAGCCAACTTATATAAAGGTTGACCCTGATGTTTAAGGGCCGAATACATAGGAGGTATTTGTTCACTAGAACCTATAAATGATTGAACAACTTGCTCAATTTGAGGATAGGTAATATTTTCAGTAGAACGTGTATTTAAAATTTCACCTTCACTATCTCCAGTCAGTGTTGTAGCACCTAAAGTTAAGGTAGTTTCATAATATTTGTCAGCCATTAACAGAAAGTTAGATATTTTAGTAGCCTCTCCCAAGCAAATGGGTAATAATCCACTAGCAAGTTTATCCAAACTGCCGGTATGACCAGCTTTACGGGCCTTAAATAGATGCTTCACTCGTTGTAAAGCTGCGTTAGAACTTATGCCTACTGGTTTATTGAACAGCAAGATTCCATTTATATTTCTTTTAACCATTATTCCTACCAATATATCAGTGTTGGTGCGGCATGAATAGCATCATTAGACCAAATAAAATTATTATTACCCCAGCAACTCTACGAATTACAATATTCTGGGATAGTTTAGTAATCAACTGTGCGGTTGTTCCTATTGCTAATAGCATTGGCAAAGTTCCCAGTCCAAAAGCGAACATTAATAAACCACCTTCCCATGCACTTTTTGAGACAAATGCAAATGATAAAACTACATAAACCAATCCACATGGTAGCCAACCCCAAATTAAGCCAAGTCCTAATGCTTGCAATGGATTTTGTACTGGTAAAAACTTTTTCCCTAATGGTTTAATTCGATTCCAAATTAATGTACCAGCTCGTTCTAAAATGGTTAGAGCTTGCCACCACGCTCCAATATATAATCCCAAAGCAATCATAAATAACCCTGATACCCATTTGGCAACTACACTTGGATTTGCAAATGGTAACCATTGGGTAAACTGTCCTCCAAAAAAACCAATGAATATTTAGCTTGTTCTTCCAAAGTTATAGATTTTCCATCCCAAAATAAAGCAGAAATAAATGCGCTATTCCATATAGTTGGCGTATTGCGAGTACCAATTTTTCCATTTGTTATGGACGTTTTTCTACCATCATCACCTCCAGCAAATACGTTGTGACAAGAGTTACAAGATATAGTTCCAGTACGAGAAAGACGAGGATCAAAAAATAAATTTTTGCCAAGTTCTATTTTATCTTCCGTTTGAGGGTTGTTAATAGGTATAGATGGACTGTTTGGTAGAGCCTCCCATTGACTGGCCATAACTGGAAAATTAATTACTAACATTAATATGTTATAGTATAATTTCATTACAATATAATAAGTAAATTTCGCTAAGTCTTGAAAATATGGAAAATTTGACCTAAATTCATAGGTATTCGGGATATTTTTTTTGCATTATACATCACTACCATAATATCGCAACAGTTGTTTTATTTCAAATAATTGAATGATATTAAGATTAACAAAATATGACATTAACAATATTATCGGCCTTTATTGCTGGTTTAGTTGGTTCCACTCACTGCATTGGCATGTGTGGTGGTATTGTTGGTATGTTAACGATGGGTTTACCAAACGATATACGCCAATCTTATTTACGTTTAATCCCTTATTTGTTAAATTATAACATTGGACGTATTACTAGTTATGTCATTGCTGGCATATTGGTTGGTTTT
>JAUCGN010000109.1 GCA_030378125.1 Thiotrichales bacterium HSG1
GGCTTGGACTATTTTGAAATTTATAAATATGCTTAAATATCAGTATGTTATACAAAATAGGTGAGGATTGTAATTAATTGATATTTAACAAGTTTTAATTTTTTCTTAATAGTCGACACCCAGTACCGTCAATGCATAAGTCCTATATACAATCAACTAGCTGTTTAAGTTCTTTAACTTCAAAAACAGGATTGTTCCGATCAAATTTAGGTAGTCCTGCAATGTATAGTGATAAATCTATTAATTACTTAATATTTAACAGATTTTTTAGAACAAACACTATTCTGTGCAGGACTACCCAAATTTATTACCCAAATGGAATATTACTGTTTGTCCTTTAGATGGGTAAGTTTGTTTTTTTAGAGTTCCTAACACCTAAGCAATAAGGTATAACGTAGATATTTCATATGTAGAAAATTTGTCTTATCAATACAAAAATCCTATAGTAATTCATAATTCTTAATGGTATAATCCGCAATCAAAAATTAAAAAAGAGGTATGTCGTGGCGAATGAATTATGTTTTAAAAATATACATTTAGCAAATTCATGGACTTTACCAGTTTATGAAAGTACCGGTGGTTATAAAGTATTACGCAAAATTTTGACTGAACAAACTTCACCACAAGAAATTATTGAACAATTAAAAGCTTCCAATCTGCGAGGACGTGGTGGCGCTGGTTTCCCGGCTGGTTTAAAATGGAGCTTCATGTTGTCAGTTCGGGACAAACCAATTCAAAAATACTTAGCTTGTAATTCTGATGAAGGTGAGCCGGGTACATTTAAAGATCGAGATATTTTACGTTATAATCCTCACGCAATTATTGAAGGGATGGCTATTGCCTGTTATACGATTGGAGCAACTGTTGGTTATAATTATATACGAGGGGAATTTGGGGAACCAATTGCTAGATTTGAGTCTGCTTTAAAAGAGGCTTATAATGCTGGTTTATTGGGTAAAAATATCTTAGGTTCCGGAACTGATATTGATCTATATACCCATTTTGGGGCTGGAGCTTACATTTGCGGTGAAGAAACTGCATTGTTAGAATCTATTGAAGGTAAGAAAGGGCAACCACGTTATAAACCACCATTTCCGGCTGCTTGTGGATTGTATGACAAACCAACAACAATTAATAATGCAGAAACTTTAGCTTCTGTACCAAGTATTTTAAGCAATGGTGGAGATTGGTTTTTGAACATAGGTAAGCCAAATAATGGAGGTCCTAAATTATTTTCCATTTCTGGTCATGTTAATAAACCAGGTAACTATGAAATTCCAATGGGAACTTCATTTGCAGACTTATTAGATATGGCTGGTGGTGTTTGGAAAGATCGTAAGCTAAAAGCAGTAATTCCAGGTGGTTCTTCAACTCCAGTGTTAAAAGCTGATGTGATGATGGGTTTAACAATGGATTATGATTCTTTGTCTAAGGCAGGTTCTATGTTGGGGTCTGGAGCAGTAATTGTGATGGATGATACTACTGATATGGTTAAAGTATTGGCTCGTATAGCCCATTTTTATTACGAAGAATCTTGTGGTCAATGCACTCCTTGTAGAGAAGGGACTGGGTGGATGGCTAAGGTGGTGCAGAGAATTTATCGTGGAGAAGGTCGGTCAGAGGATTTAGATTTGTTGTTGGATACTGCTAGCAAAATAGGCGGTAAAACTGTTTGTGCTTTAGGAGATGCTGCTGCTATGCCGGTTACAGCTTTTGTTAAAACTTTTAGAGAAGAATTTCAATATTATATTGATCACGGAAAAAGTATGGTTTAAAGTTATATACTAAGCACTAGCACAATCCTACAAACCATGAAGATAAACACTTTGTTACTTGTCAAACTGAATATCTAAAAAATAGTTTGGCAAGAAAGAACATATACTTCACGCATTTAAGAATTGAACTTTTTTAAACTCATTTTATTATAATAATTTAAATATCTTCTAAGGAAACACAAAGTTAAGTGAACACACTGTTTATTGATACAACATATTTCGTTATTCAGTTATAACTTCTACCCGTCGGTTGAGAGAATTTATTTCTTCTTCAGTATATCGGTTAATATCATCCAACATCAATGGCGTTCTTTTCCCTTGTCCAATAGCGGTAATAGGAATTTTTACTCCAATCTTTTTTAAATAGTTTTTTAATGTCAATGCTCGTTGAACCGATATTTTATCATTAATTATGTTACTACCTTTAGCATCAGTGTGACCAATTAAGATTATTTTTTGGAAATCATGTTGTTCTATATATTTACCTAATTGTTGTGCTGATTTTTCCCCTTCCAAACTAAGAGCTGATTTATTAAACTCAAATTTGATTGGAATCAATAGCTTATCTGGTTTAAAACCTCGTATATCATCTAACATTATCCCATGTTCCACAGGTCTTGAACTATCTAAGGTTCCGGCTAGAATTTGAGCTTCTGAAGCTAGTTGAAATATTTTTTGGATTGTTTCGGTATCTGGAGCTTGAGGAGTAGCTTGCGGATCATTAATTAAATCTAAAGATTGATCATATAATTTGGTGGCCTTTTGCCAATTTCCCTCAAATGCTGCAATGTCAGCACGTATGATCTGAGTTTCCCAATTGACAATAGTTGAACGTTGCAATAAAGCACGTGCTTGTTCAAATTGACCATTCATCATTAATTCATCAGCTTTCACAGCTATGATTTGAGCCAATTTATTTTGCAAAGCTTCAATATAGTTACTTGCACAACCTTCTTTTTCAAGGGTAGGTAACAATTCTTTTAACTGATCAAAATTTTTGGTCTGTACTGCCTGATTAACTTGGTTTTTATAATCAATACAAAGAGCCGAACTAATAGTTGGTAAGCATACAATAATATAGAATAATAGTTTATTCATAACCATTTTGTGTGTATTATATAATTTGTTTTCAATTTTAATGCGAAGTCTATGGATTCTAACTATAAAATTTTTGTTCTAATCCAACAGTAAAACTAAATGTACTGCCATTATCCAACTCGGAATCCACCCATATATAACCATTCATCATATCAACCAGATATTTACAAATAGACAACCCAATTCCAGTACCACCAAATTCACGAGTGTAACTATTGTCAGCTTGGGTAAATGTATCAAACAGATATGGTATTGCCTTAGCTGAAATACCAACTCCAGTATCCTTAACTGAAAAACGTAATATCACCTGTTCTAATTCTTGTTTGTCAACTTTAGCACAAATAATAACACCTCCTTGTTTAGTAAATTTAATAGCATTATTAACCAAATTAATTAACACCTGTCTAATTCGTAATGGATCACCAATCAGATTATTAGGTATATCGTCACTAATTAATAAGTTTAACCTTATTCCTTTTTTTTCAGTTTCTTCGTTAAATAACCTAAGTATATTATTTAACAATTGGTCTAATTGGAAATCTACTGATTTAATAGCCATTTTTTTTGCATCAATAGCAGAAGCATCCAAAATATCATTGATAATAGCAAGTAAATTTTCTGACGAGGTAACAACAGATTGCAGATAATATTTTTGCTCTTCTGTCAATTCATTATCTTCCAACATTAGTTCAGTATAACCCATTATCGCAATCATAGGAGTACGAAGTTCATGGCTCATATTAGCCAAAAATTGACTTTTAGCCTGATTAGCTGCCTCAGCTTTTTTTAATGCAATTGATAAGTGGTTTTCACTTTTACGCAATGCTTCTTCATTATCTCTACGTTTGGTTATATCCAAAGAATATTCGATTATCTTAACTACATTATTTTGGCTATCAAAAATAGGAAAACCATGTAATTCAATATTTTTACGGCTACCATCTTTTTTAACATAAATATGTTCTAAAATGACCGGTTTCTTAGATTCCTTAACTAACTTCAGTGGGCAAGAAATACTATCATTGTTACAAGGAGTGCTTCTTGAATGAGCTAATTTATAGCAAGCTATTGGAAATTTATAACCAAACTTCTTAGTGAATAAGTTAGCTAATTCAACTTGATAAGTATTTACATCTATAACATAAAAAGGGTGATTGAGTGAGTCTATAACATTTTGGACAAATTTTTGTTCTTTTTTGCGAATATTAACTTCATCTTGTAAGGCATTTTTTTGGGCTACTATATCATTCGCCATATTGTTGAATGCATTACTCAAAACTTTGAATTCTCCTTTAAGCTCAGTTGCCCGATGTGTATTGTCTTGGTAAACGAAAGTTTGGATACTATTAGCAAGATCGGTTAGTGGTTGAATTATACTACGCCGAATCAAAACTATTATCATTATAAAAATTGCAATAAAACCAATCAATTGAATAATAATACCTTGTTTAAAAGAATACCAAATTTTTTCATTTATACTAGAAGCCGGCAACTTTATACTTAAAATCCCTCGCAAATCACCAATTTTATAATTCCAAGCAGTATCATATAGTTTTCGAATAGTAGCTGGTGCATCTTCACGTTTAGCGTGACATTTTAAACAGAGTTTTTTAATCCAAATAGGACGAGCATAAAGGTAATATTGTTCTCCACCATTGTTAAAAGGTTTAAACAACAGTTTTTCATTTGGATTATTCCGAAAATACTCCATCGCTTTTAATTCAACTGTATCTGCGGTATTGTTTGGATTACGTGGTTGATCAGAAACATTATTGAAACTAAATCCGGAATCATCCCAATCAGAATAGTTTTCCGAAATCTTACCTATGGCATAAGCTGGCAAAAAATTAATTGTTATATCATTTAATGGTACTTGTTTTTCTAGGAAAACTTTTTGCTGTGTATGACGATAAGCCATTAATAAACTTCTAACTTTTTCAGCTTGTACTTGTAAACTATTTCTGGTTTCTTGTTTAAGATTTTGATAATGAACTAATTCAACCACTACAAAAATAAGAAATAAACCAATTCCAGTTACGAGTAATAATTTAGTTTGAACATTCATACCAAATACCTTGCTGATAAGGTTTAAAAATTTGGTAGTCCTAAATAATATAGTGATGACCTCAAAAAACCTACTATGTTTCAAAAGCCTAGTAGATTTACCACTACTTAGTTCAGGACTACCAAAAATTTTTAGTCTGCTTTAGTCACCCGTACAACTTCTTCCGGGGTGGTTATACCTTTGATCAACTTTTCCATGGCATCTTTACGCAAGGTACGTAAACCTTCCTTAACAGCTTGATTACGAATAGCATTGGCATCTCCTCCAGCCCCTATAACATGCCGAACACTATCAGAAACTACTAATAGTTCATACAAGCCTAAACGACCTCGATAACCAGTATTAGCACAGCGATCACAACCAACTCCACGTCTTATTTGCGGAAATTGCCTTGGATCAACTCCTAACAAATCAGCTTCCTCATCAGTAATTAGTTCAAAATCAGTACAATGTACACAAATTTTACGTACTAACCGTTGTGCCATTACTGAGATTATGCTAGAACTAATAAGATAACTATCTATTCCCATATCCTGAAAACGAGTGATTGCTCCAGCAGAATCATTAGTGTGTAAAGTTGAAAATACCAAATGGCCAGTTAAAGCTGATTCTATAGCAATTTCAGCAGTTTCTCGGTTTCTTTTTCTGATTTAGACCCATCAATTCAAGATTTTAAAATTATTATGGACATATCTTTGCAGGCAAATATTATCCAAAATGTTAATCTTAGTGATTTTGTAGAACGCCGATTTTATGCTAACTACCTGAAGGATAAATAATAATGCAAATTCGTTCCAAACTATTAGTCAACACAGTCATAATCATTATTTGTTTGGCTAGCGTTGG